>DATDKN010000027.1:0-13282 GCA_036519995.1 Terrimicrobium sp.
GCAGCTGCCCGAGTCGGCTTTTCTCCCGTGCAAGGCGTCCGTTGGCTTCCGCGAGTTCCGCGTCGAGAACTTGCGCGCGGGATCGCAGATGCTGTGATAAGATATCAATCTCGTCCAGGCGTTGCTGGGTGTAAGGGACGTCCCAGACAGCATCACCCAAAAAGTATCCCTTTTGCGCAGCTTCCTTGTCGATCAGGCTGCGCGAGGCCACGCGTGCTGCGGTACGAGATTCGCTCTCGTCCTCAATAAATGCGCGCCGGTATTCCTCGATGCGAACGGGCGCTTCGACTCCCGCACGCGCCAGGATCGCGAAGCGCTGGAGATCCTGATGGCTCGAGTCTGCGATGATCTGAAGCCTGGCGGCACGATCCATCGTTTCGTCGCTCACCTGTTCATACTTGCGAATGTTAATTTCGCGGAGATCGTCCAGACGGGTGGCAAGGCGCTCGCGAATGGCTGTGATCTCGTTGCGAATCACCTCCTGCGCAGCCATCTCACGCATCAGTCGCGACACCTTCGTCAAGAGTTCCGCTTCCAAGCGATCGTCGAGCCGGTCGTTGGTGATCGTTCCGATCGCTGCACCCGCAGCGAGCGGGGTGCCGATAGTGAGTCCTTCGACGTGAAAGATGCCTTCGATTGGGGCTCGAACAACGTACTTTGGGGCATTCACGACCCCTTCCAGGCTCGCGTTGCGAAAGGCCTTAAAGTACAAGAAGAGAAATCCTGTTACGAGGAAGGCCAGAAGGATCATGAGCCGCACCGATTGCCGCACCAAGCTCCGCGCCGGGCCCGGCCGCAACGTCGCACCCCACCCCTCGCGAAATTCCGAGGTATGGAGGGTGTTGAGTAGTGCCATAGGGACGCTAATGCTCGGAAGCTGCCGCCGAACCGAAGCGGGGGCCTGCTAAAGAATGCGAGTGCAGTGCGAACACTCCTTACCCATCCAGGGTGCCTTGATTCGTTCTCCCTGTCGGTGGCGAGGCTCCTTGCAAATCGTGTGAGCGCCTGCCTACTACAACCAGTCCATTTCGGCTTTTCAACAGCGCGAGGATGCCACGATTACCGCCAAGGTCAAGACTTAACGGACAATAGTCGCGCTGAGCGGAATTAATACCGTGTAGACGGTTTTTTACGCCTAATGTCCTGGAGCGGCTACGGTCAATGCCAACTGCTGCTTTAGGAACTCTTCAGCGAAGGCTTCGCCAGGGCATCTCCCGGCGGCGCCGGAGCCTTTCGTGAGCCAGAGGAGGATGCGCCGGTTCCGGTATCCTGCAATTGCATCACAAAGCTCGATAGCTTCGTGCCGTTTGGTCGAAAGACTTCGGCGACCTGGCGGACGATAGCAAATGGAACGGAATCGCTCAACCAGAGCGTTCCTTTTTCGATAGTCGGCACTGCTCCGAGCGTGCGGAGCGAATAGGTATAGCGGTCGCAGGTGCGGCCATCGATCTTCTCGGTCTTCTCGAAAGTTACTGCTCCTCGAAAGTCTTTTTCAGCCTGTCGGATTTGATCCAGAGTTGCGTCGTCCACCTGCATATCCATTCCGCTGGATGACATCGACATCTTTTCGATAAACTTTCCAAAGCTCAGCCCGTCGCGCCCAAGATTGAAGTTTTGTGACATGATGTAGGTGTTCTTCGATTTGGAATTCTTGCTTGGTCCGATGGGTGTTGTGACGGTGAGTTCAATCACAACTTTGCGGTCAACATCCCGTTGTCGTTGATAACGGAATGTGGCCTTGGAGCGCGTCCCCGAAGTAAGAGCGTATTCTGACCATGCACCCGGTCTGGTTGCCTCGAAGTACGATCTCCGCAACTCGGCAGCCGGCGCCAGGGCCAGTGAGACGAGCAGGGCAACAACCAGTCGCAGAAGAGCGCTCCGCTTCATTTCCTGACCCCAGACCATCAATTGGCAGTTGCTGGGTGAAGACAAATATCGTCAAGAGCTAGCTCACTCGCCGCGACATCCTCGAGCTCGGTGAGACTTTCCACTCGCGCCAGTCGGTGACGTAGCCGTGGCGCACCAGGCATGCCATGGGTATACGCCATCAGGCGGGACCGCATCGCTTTCATGGCGGACCGTTCATCACGTCTCCAGGCAATTTCCTGCCAACAATGGTCGCGCATCAGCTGCCACTTTTCCTCTCGCGTCGGCGCGGCAGGAAGGGTCCCCGTTGCCAGCGCAGCTCGAATCTCAGAAAATATCCACGGAGACGCCATGGCAGCGCGCCCGATCATCAGGCCCGCAACATCCGCTTCGCTCTTGCGTTTTAAGGCGTCCTGGGCGGTGCCAATGTCTCCATTGCCGATGACGGGAACTTTTACCGCTGCGGCAACTGCCGCAATCACCGACCAGTCCGCCCGTCCAGAATATCCTTGCTCTTTGGTCCTGCCGTGCACCGCGATGCGGCAGATGCCGCATTGTTCCAGGATTGTCGCTGCCTGGACCGCATTGATGGAGCGGTGATCCCATCCAATACGAATTTTTGCGGTCACTGGAACCGGATGAACCGCATAGACCACCGCCTGGGCGATACGGGCCAGGAGGGGACAATCGCGCAGCAACGCAGATCCACCATTCCTGCACACCACCTTGTTCACAGGACAGCCAAAATTGAGATCCAAAAAATCGGGCTGCACCCATTCGATGACGGCGCGGGCGGCTTCAGCAAGGTGCTCCGGATCGGCCCCAAATAGCTGGACCCCCAGGGGACGCTCCTCTTCCAAGAACTCGAGATAGTGCCTGGTCCGGGCATTTCGATGCAGGATTCCCTCGGCGGAGACGAATTCCGTGGTGAGAACATCTGCTCCCCTGGTCTTGCAGATGCGGCGGAAGATGGTGTTTGTCACTCCCGCCATCGGCGCGAGAAACAGTGGAAAGTCGGCGAACATCAGCCAAGAATCTTTCGGCGCTGGTTCTAAGACCGCAAGGGATTTTTCTTGCTATTGAATCGAGGCTCGACGCCCTAACCGAGCGGCTGCTACGCCAATTCGATGGCATTTTCGAGGACTATTTCCTCGGGATCGCGAGCGCTTGGCGGGCTTCTGCTTCGCGTCCCGTTCCGAGAGGTATGGCTGTCGGTGGCTCTGCTGTTGATGGTTGGCGAAAACTACCCTTTCTCGAACTTCCCAATGTATTCCCGGCTGGAAGAGGAAGCCGTTTACTTTGTTGTCTTGAACGGGCGCGGCGAGATGCTCCCCTATGTCACGACCTTCCGCTCGCGCTCGACATACGTTCCCAAGGCTTTAAAGGCTGAACGGCGAAAGCTCGAAAATGAAGGCCTGAGTTCTGATGCCGCTCTAGTGCAAGCGGGCAGAAATGTTCTTTGGTATCTGATCCAGAGGGCGGAGCCACAGAAACGAGCCGATCTCTTGCGAGATGGCTTGAGACTGATCGAAGTGCGCATCTCTGTGGAGGGTTCGCGTCTCAAGGAAGACGAGATGCTGGTTGCGGAGATCCTTCCTGGTGCTGATGAAGTTCGATAGTCAAATTGTTCCGCATTCGAGCTGGGAGATGGCCTTCATGCGGATTGCCTTCATCGCAATGGTTTGGCAGAGCGTTCCCTCCTTTTACTATCCCGCGGCGCTGTCGCATCCGAGTGGTCTGGCACGTTTCCTGGACCTGACCTTTCTCATGAATCCCGAGATACTTGGAACCCTTCGCGGATTGCTGGCCGTCGCGCTCGTCTTCTACGCCGCGGGATTTTTGATGTTCGTCTCACTCACTTTCATAACGTTCTTGCTGTCGGCGTGCGGATCGTTCGAAAATTCGCAGGGGGCCATCAACCACACACTTCAGCCACTTGCCTTGGTGGCGTTGGCCCAATGGGGCGTGGCCGGATATTCGGTGTTTCGCAATCGGGTGGTCGATAAGCGAGCCTTGTTTCCGATGGCCACGGCCGAAACGCACCGCCGCCTCGTGCATGCAGCAAAAGTTGCTCTGGTTTCGTGCTACGTCACCTCCGCGATCACCAAGCTGGAGCGCAGTGAAGGTGAGTGGCTCCAGAGAACGCCAAACCTTGCCGTGGCTATTGCCAAGACCAACACGAAATCCTATCTCAACATCCAGGAACCGGTGGATCACCTTGCCAACGCAGTCCCCCAGTTCATCATCGATCACCCAAATGTTATCCGAGTGTTTTTCGGTTTAGGCTTTGCGCTGGAGCTGTTCTCATTTCTAGCCCTGCTGGGTCGATGGCCAGCGGTTTTGATAGGAGTAAGCCTGATTCTTATGCACGACATGATCGCTCGCGTTATGGACTTACATTTTGCCATTTTCGAGCGGTTGGCATTAATTTTCCTGGTCAACGTTCCGTGGTTGGCAGCGCTTGCCATCGCAGCAATCTGGAACCTGAGCGCGCGGTCGATGCGGCGACGTCCAGTCAACGCAACGAGCCGGTGAGCATTTCATAGACCTCATTCTGGACAGCGGAAAGTTGGTCTAACGAAAGTCGAGGATTCGGCACTACGATCGACTCACCCGTGCCGGCATGCTCGTAAACGAGCAAGCTGTCATCGCTGGATTCGATCGGCCGTAGGATTCGTTTTCGCTCAAGGATCAGCGCGAGAATATAGCGGGCATTTACCGATGCGGGTTCCGCCTCTGAGACGAGGCGTCGGAGCAGGCTTTCTGCATCCTCTTTGCGAAGCGGTTCGGAGGGGGGCGGCTGAGGCGCTTCGTACCTCGAGCGCCAGAATGAAAACGGCTGGATATTTTCGTTGCGTTCCCTCCAGGCCTTTTCGCTGAGGTCTTCTCGCCGAAAGCCATCCCCATCACGGAAGAGCAACGTGTAGAAGCATTCACCCTCTTCGAATGGTTTGCCTGTTCGCGCACAAAATCGCGCACGGGATTTGATTTCCCACTCGCCGTCCATTCTAGCTTGTCCAGGGAAGTCTCAGCTTGGGAAGCTCGCGGTTGGTCGATCTGAACCAGAGCAGACCCAGACCGATGAGGAAATACACCGCCATCGGTGCCCAAGTCGCCACCCATGGCGCGATGCGATTTCCTTTTCCGAGCGCAACGAAGAGGCTACTAAAGAAGACGAGGGAAAAAAACAGCCCGATTGCCAGGGCAACTCCGCCGAGTATCCCTCGACGGTTATAGACAATTCCAAGCGGAGCCGCGATGAAGACGACGAGCAAGCACACCCACGGCAAGGCCCATCGGTAGTGGAGCTGCGTGCGATACGGCGCGAGGCGCACTTCCGGAAAGTCCCGGTTGTAGGCAAGGTAGTCTTCCAGTTCCGGGACCGAAAGGTAGTCCGGGTTCATGACTGAGCTCGCGATCCTCCAGGGAGTTTCGCGCCACCCTTGGATTTCAAGTTCGTCCAGCAGTTGCGAGCTCGAGATACGCCCATCAAGCCCAACTTCGACGTAGCGCGCTCTATCCAACCTCCAGCTTTGGGTAATCTCATTGTAATGGGCTTCACGGGCATACCATTGTTTAATGATATTTCCCTCCGAATCCTGCTGGACGATCTGCACATCAATCAGCCGCTGGCTGTCCGCAAAGATCTTCCGCATGAACCAGGTGCGTAGATCTTCGCGATTCCGATACAGGTGGCCGGTGAGTCCGACTTCGCTCGTTTTGCCGCGCTTGATGTCCCTGAGCATGCGCTTCTTGATCATCGCGGCATGGGGTGCGCTTTCGTAATTAAAATACCCGGTAATTGCCACGAGCAGTAAACCGACCAGCATCAGCGGCACCAGGACGCGCGTGACGCTAACACCAGCTCCCAGCATCGAAATGATCTCGTTTGAGCGGGACATCGCCGTGAGCGAATAGAGCAAGGCAAGTAACCCGCCGATGGGAAGTGACACCACGATGATCTCGGGGATTTGGGATTTATAGTATTCAGTCAGGATGTCGAACCCGACCTTGCCTTGAAGAAAATCCGGAAGATTGTCGCTAAGGTCGAAGATAAACCAGATCGCGATGAAGCCGAGAACGCAATACATGAACGGCAGGAAGAACTTTTGCAGCACGTAACGGTCGAGTATCCTCATCAAGTTAAGCCCTCAATCAGTAATGGTCGCCTTTGATTCCGTCAACAAGCCACCATCTTTCTCATGATCTCTTTGAGGGAAGATGTCCGTGGGCGGGGGCGCAGCCCCTTCGAGGCGGAGGTCGAGAAAATATTCTCACCGGGAGGACTGCTTTCAAGCGCGTCCAACTACGAGTATCGCCCCGAGCAGCAGCAAATGGCCTGCAATGTGGCGCGCGCTCTCGAGTCGGCCGAGCACCTCGTCATTGAAGCTGGCACCGGGGTCGGAAAGTCGCTCGCCTACCTGATACCAGCCGCTCTCTATGCCGTGCGCACCAAGAGCAAGGCGGTCATCTCTACCCACACGATCGCGCTCCAAGAGCAACTTATCTACAAGGATATCCCTCTTGTTCAGAAGCTGCTGCCGATCGAGTTTGAAGCCGTTCTGCTGAAGGGCCGGCATAATTTTCTTTGCGGAACCCGTCTGGAACGTGCTCTCGCGCAGGCAAGCGACCTCTTTACGTCCGGGCAGCGGACCGAACTTGAGCGAATTCGGGAATGGAGTCTCACGACCAGCAATGGTTCGCTGAGTGATTTCGAGGTCCAGCCGGACCCTGAGGTCTGGGAGGAGGTGAGAAGCGAACAGCATGTCTGTACCCAGAAGACGTGCGCAAAAAATCCGCGCTGTTTCTATCAGGCGATGCGTCGGAGGGTGAGTGGAGCCGACATGGTCGTCCTCAATCACGCGCTCTTCTTTACTCTGTTGGGCGGCACGGTCGATCTCGAGGAGCGCGGGCATGGAGTCCTTTTCGCGAAGGATTTTGTCATCCTTGATGAAGCGCACACCATCGAGGATGTCGCTTCTCGACACATCGGCTTGGAGGTCTCCCAACTTGGCCTACGGCGGTCTTTACAGCGACTCTATAACCCTCGGTCAAAGAAGGGTCTTTTCCAAGCCATGAAGAATGGGCCGGCCTGCCACGTCGTCGCCGAACTGATCCCGAAGAGCGACGCATTCTTTTCCGACGTTTCGGCTGCCTGCGTTTTCAAGCGGGGACGAGCCTATCGCGTGCGCGAGCCCGGGCTCGCCGACGCTTCAGAGCTAAGCGGTGGACTCACCCGCCTCAGCGAGTTGCTCAAGATTGCAGGTGCAAAGGAAAGTAACGACAATCGTCGGAGCGAACTCGAGGAGGCGGCGAGCCGCTTGCAAGGAGCTAGGTTTGCGATTGGGAATTTCCTACGGATCGAGAGTGCCGATCACGCCTACTGGGTCGAGCAATATGGTCGTAACGATGCCTGGTGTGCTTTGCACGCCGCTCCAATTCAGGCGGCCGAGATTCTTCGCCGTCTGATCTTCCGCGAACACACCTCGACGATCCTGACCAGCGCCACCCTGTCGGTCGGGGGCAAGGACCTTGCCTATTTTAGAAATCGAGTGGGAGCAATGGATTGCCGCGCGGTGCAGATAGGTAGTCCATTCGACTACATGAGGCAGATGCGATTCCACGTGGTCAAAGGTATGCCCGAGCCGAAGGATGCCGCATACGCCGCTGCCTTGGAGAAATGGATCGCCTACTTCGTGGACCAAAGTCGAGCCCGAGCTTTCGTGCTTTTCACCAGTTATCAGTCGATGCGGACCGCGGCTCAAGCACTCGAGACACGTTTCCTTGCCAAGGGCTGGAACCTGCTGGTGCAGGGAAATGGAATGCCAGCCTTACGGATGCTCCGCGAATTCCGGAACGATCCGCAAGCGATCCTCTTTGGGGTAGACAGCTTCTGGAGCGGTGTCGATGTGCCGGGCGAAGCGCTTTCCAGCGTCATCATCACGCGACTGCCGTTTGTCACGCCAGACCATCCTCTTACCGAGGCCCGGCTGGAAAGCATCGAGATGGAGGGAGGCCGACCTTTTGAACAATACTCACTTCCCGAAGCGATTCTGAAGCTTCGCCAGGGAGTTGGTCGTCTTATCCGCACCAAATCAGATACCGGAACGATCGTGATCCTTGACAGTCGAATTCTGAACAAACCTTACGGACGCGCCTTTCTCCGCGCCCTGCCGGAATGTCCGATCCAGATCCACTGAGTCGCGCGAAAGGCAGCAAGTTCGGCTGTCTTAGCATTCTCGGCTGGGTAATCTTGGCGGCGGCCTTGACGGTTGTTCTGACGCTTTTGCTGTTTTGGAGAATGGGCGCAGAAGTCACCCAAGAAGCGCGCCGCATGGCTGAATCTTTGGCCAGTGATTTCGACCGGGCCTTTCAGTTTACGCCGCAGATCAGCGTCGATTCGGTCGTAGTGGTTGCCGCAAACACGCCCGTGCTGGAGTTGGTGACCACGCAAAGGGAGCTGCTGGTGCGCCACCGCTGGTCGCATACGTGGCTTCACAGCACCAAGAACCTCGAAGTGGAGGCCACTTTCACCGCCAAGGCCGGCTTCGACCTTAAGGAGCCGTTTCGGATCAATATTGACCCGCGAACCGGTTATATCAGTGCGGAGTTGCCCCCGCCAAAGCTGCTATCCATGGGCATGAGCGACGTTCGCGTCCTTCAGGACGAAGATGGATTTTGGAACAAATTGACCGCCGAAGACCGACAGACAGCCTTTCGTGCCCTGGAAGACAAAGCTCGGAAGAAAATCACCAATTCAAAGCTTCTTCCCGAGGCCAGGCTCGAGGCTGAAAAGCAAGTTCGCGAGCTGATCGAAAAGACCAGAAATGCCACCAGCTCACCGACGCGTCCAACAGAACCGCTCCCCTAAAGACTCAGAATCTCAAGGAAGTTCTACCCGCAGGATCTCCGCGATTCGGTCCATCTCTTCTCGCGTATTGTAGAAGTGCATGCTAAACCGCAGCCACTGTCCGCTGTCGCGCGCCATACGCAGCGAAGCGGTCACCTTTCCTTTCTCAAGCGCGGCGAATAGCGCGCTGGTTTCTCGTCTGGGGTGACGCGCCGTGACTATTCCAGAACGTAATGCTTCCTCGCACGAGGGGGAAAGAAACTCGAAGCCCATTGCTGCCAGCAGTTCATGAAGGTAGTCCCGGACATCAAGGATTGCCGCGGAAACACCCTGCCAGCCGATCTCTTGGAGCATTTCCAAGCTAGCTCGCATCCCATATGCACCGGTCACGTTGAGGACCCCTGGCTCATAGCGTTGCGCGGTCTCATGGTATTTCAGGGCCTCCTGCGCAAGAAATTGGGGTGCGCTTACATTCCAGGCTCCCAGCAACGTTGGACGGCAAATCTCGAAGTTTCTCTTGGCGACAAAGACGATCCCAATCGCCATCGGACCAAGCATCCACTTGTGAGCATCCGCACTCAGGAAATCCACAAACTTAACGTCTAGAGGAAAGGCCCCCAGCGTCTGGATGGCATCGACCGAGAAGAGCACGCCACGCTCGTGAAGGAGCGCACCGATTGCTTCAACGTCAATCCGCCAACCGGACAGATAGTGGCAGGATGCCAGGGCGACCAGCCGCGTTCGCGATGACAGTTCTCGCTCGATCAATTCAGGCGTGATGAGCCCTGGTTTTTCCGGAGAGATACGGCGAATGCTCACTCCTTGCGAGAGAAGGGCCATCCAAGGGTAAACATTGGAGGGATAATCATCCTGGTAGATGACGACTTCATCGCCAGGGTGCCATGAGAGACCGTTCGCGAAGAGGCTCAACCCCAGCGAGGTGGGCCCAAGCAGCGCAACCTCGGACTTATCCGCGCCGATTAGGTCGGCAGCGACTCTGCGAGTCTGATCAATATTTCGCAAGACCTCGCCAAATTCCTGATGATTTTCGCAGCTCGCCTGAACGTGGGCGATCATCGCATCCGCGGCGCATTTCGGAAGCGGCGTAACTCCCGCATGCGCGACAAAGATCTGCTTCTTAGCGACAGGAAAGCGTGCGAGGCGATCAGCCTCGGTCGCAAACAGAGTCATGGTTTCTTTTCCGCCTCTTCAATAAGCTTCCAGAATTCCTTAGCACTAGCGAGTTGCTCGTCTTCCTCATCCATCGGCAGGTTGGAACGATAGAGGAAGTCCCGAATGGTATTCTTGTGGAGGACCCGATGAATTAGAACCCCTTCCGGATGCCTCTCGAAGTAGATACGATAGTCTTTGGCGCGGCAACGGTGCAACAAGCGGCCTCCTCGCTGGACCCTGCCAAAGCGGCTGGAATCGAGGTTGTCCAGGTCTTCGGGAAGCAAGTGGAACTCCGATAGCAAATCGAGCTGCAGTTCCTTCGGCAGAGCCGCCATTTCTGCTGCGCTGATTGCATTGAATATCATCTGAAACACGGTCGCCAATCACGAATGGTCAGGGGACGAGAATCAAGACTCTATTGCACCGAGTGCCGAGAAACTCACGCCGGCCAGTTTTATGCAGGTAGCGAACTCGTCACCCCGGCAAAGCTCGGCGCCGCGAGCTCACAGGCGAGTCGAATTGCTGCGATCATGCTCGCCGGACGGGCAATGCCCTTTCCGGCTATCTCAAAAGCTGTTCCGTGATCCGGACTCGTTCTGGGAAACGGCAATCCCAGCGTGACGTTTACTCCCTCATCGAAGGCGTGGAGTTTCAGAGGGATTAGCCCCTGATCGTGGTACATGCAGAGAACGGCATCGAACTCCCCCTGGACGACCCGGTGGAAAAGCGTGTCAGCGGAGTGCGGTCCTGAAATCTCGACCGCAGCCTTCAACGATTGACGAAGGGATTGGACCGCCGGAGCAATGATGTCGATCTCCTCTGATCCCAAATCGCCACCCTCGCCAGCGTGAGGGTTGAGTCCGGCGACGGCGATGCGAGGACGCGGGACGCCCCGACGGGCAAGGAAGGCCGCGAGAAGTTGTCCGACTCTCACGATCTCCGAGCGCGTGAGAATGCGGGAAACGTCAACCAGCGGAACATGCGCGGTGACCAGCGCGACAGTGATTTTGCTCCCGGTGAGGCACATCGCAAAATCATCTACCCCGCAACGGGTGGCAAAGAACTCTGTTTGGCCGGGAAAGGCAAAGCCCGCGCGGTGCAGCCATTTCTTAGATACAGGACCAGTGACAACCGCCTGGATTTCTCCGGACTTGGCTAGCGCCACCGATTCTTCGAGCGCTTCGATAGCATGTTGTGCAGAAGCAAGCCCGGGTTTGCCTGGTGCAAATGCTTCGCTAACGCCGATAACCAGGTATTCGACCCCCCGGGGCAGGAGGGAGCTTTCCAGAGCGGCTCCGACGATTTCTGGTCCGATTCCGGCAGGATCGCCGCAGGTGATCCCAACCTTCACCCTCAGGAGAGTATCTTGATATATGCCTTCTGACGCAGCGTATCCAACCAGCGTTCCTGGGCTTTGGTGCGTTCCTGCTGAATCAAATTTTTTTCGATTTCGTCACGAACGTCGCCGATCGGCTTGATGGTCGCATTGCGCTTCGCTTCGACCATGATGATATAATAGGTTTTGTCGATCGCGATGACCGGGCTCACCTCGCCAGGGCGTAGCGAAAAGGCCACGTTGGTCAGCTTTTCGTTAAGGGTATTGCGCTCAATCCAGCCCCAATTTCCCCCGGCTTGCTGCGTCGTCTCATCTTCCGAATACATCTCCGCCATTCGATCAAATTCGGCGCCCTGCGCGACTTTATCGCGAATCTCATCGGCGAGATCTTTCTTGCTACCAATGTCCGGAACATCGCCGGACGATCCTTCACGAACGACGATCATGCGCAATTTCACCTGTTCGGGCGTGGCATAAGCCTGCTTGTTCTTTTCGTAGTAGGCTTGGATCTGCGTGGGAGAGATGACAAAGTTGTTATCGACCTTTTGCTGACGCATCGCCTGGATAACAATCTTTTCTCTCTCGATCTCCTTAAACTGAGTCAGCGTGAAACCTTGAGCCTGCAAAGTTCGCACAAAGGCCGCCCTGTCCCCGCCAAACTCCTGGCGAATAATCGCCTGAATCCTGTCGTCGACGATATAGTCGGGGATGGCTGCGCCTTTCTCCTGTAGTTTCTTGAACTCCTGCAATATCAGCTGGCGGTCAATGAGGTCTTTGATAGCCGAAAGGCGCATCTCCTTGAGCTTATTCTCGAGTTCAGCGCCGCTGTAGATTTCACGCAGCGAGCGCTCGCGTGCGCCGATGAGATCGCGCACCTGGGAAATCGTAACAACATCGTTGTTCACGATGGCGGCAATGCCATCAATTACCTCTACTCTCTGCGGAAGCGCCTTGCCTGAAAGCGTAAATATCAGGGCGAGGAAAACTACGGCGCGTCTCATTGGCAGGGAATCGTTTCGATGCTGGATAAAATCTGGCGCAACGTAGAGTCGGGGTTGGAGCCCGTCAAGCGGGGAAACCTTCCATCCTTCTGCAACAGTTCGCGACGTTGAGTGAGCATCAGGCGTCGATCACGAACCTCGATCATAGTAATCTTACGCCGCGCTGCCTCGATGCGCATCGTCGCAGTCAAAAGCGCATTCTCGGCTTGGGGGGGGAGAGGTCCGAATCGGTCGCGCCATTCGGCTCTGAGCTGGTCTACGGCAGCGCGATCTTCCGCCTCCGCCAGCCGGCGATAGCAGGCAATACGAGTTCGCGTATCCGGAATGTACGAAGCAGGCAGGAAGGCTCCGGCGAGCTCGTGGGGCGAGCGATTCCATCTAGCCTCCTCAGTGGAGAGGAAATCAATGCGCAGTCCCGCCGGGGCTCGCAGGCGCCGGGATCTTCCGGAGAGAGTTTCCACGGCCTGCCTGAGCAGCTTGCAGTAGAGATCGAAACCCACGGCGATGATGTGTCCGCTCTGAGCGGTTCCGAGCAAGTTTCCTGCCCCGCGAATCTCGAGATCACGCATCGCGACTTTAAATCCTGAGCCGAGCTCGGAATATTGTCTAATGGCGGAGACACGTTTGCGTGCGGCTCCCATAAGATCGCGAGGAAGCATGAGGAAGGCATACGCCTTTGTTTGCGAACGGCCCACACGTCCGCGCAGCTGGTAAAGATCTGCAAGGCCAAAGAGGTCCGCGCGATCTATAACGATTGTATTGGCGTTGGGGATATCCAATCCGCTCTCGATGATTGTCGTCGAGACAAGCACATCGGCATCCCCTGCGACGAAGGTGCGCATGACCGCTTCGAGTTCGTGCTCGCTCATTTGACCGTGCCCCACCACGACACGTGCCTCCGGACAAAGCTCTCGAACGCGCTTGGCGACGCGTTCGATTGTTTGGATGCGGTTATGAAGGAAATACACCTGTCCGCCGCGCATGAGCTCCCGTTCGATGGCATCGCGAAAAATCCGCTCGTCGTAAGCGCTGACGATCGTCTCAACGGGCTGCCGG
>DATDKN010000028.1:0-4022 GCA_036519995.1 Terrimicrobium sp.
GCTGATGGAATCAAGCACGTCCAATCCCTCAAGGACCTCGCCAAAAACCGTATACTTGCCATCGAGCTTCGGCATCGAAGTGAGGCAGACATAGAATTGGCTTCCATTAGAAACTTTGGACGGATTGATGGTGTCGGGCAGACGCGCCATGGCCACTGCCCCGCGAACATGATTGCGTCCGAGTTCGGCGGGAATTGTATAGCCTGGTCCACCCGTGCCGGAACGATCTGCGGGTCCACGGCGACTTTGCGGATCGCCGGTTTGAACAAGGGTGCTGGGAAAGGCGCGGTGAAAGCGCATGCCGTTGTAGAAGCGTTTTCGACAAAGCTCCTTAAAGTTCGCCACAGTCGCTGGCGCCGCGTCGTCATAGAGACCGATGACGACTTGCTGCAAATCTCGCTCCTTGCCGACCCTGATTTGCATGACGGCTACTTCCGGCCCAACCGTGGCGGCGACGCCGCAGGACAACGTTACGAAGACAAGAACGAGCGCAGAAAACAGGCTTTTCATTAGGAAAGAAGAGGAAATTGAGAACGTTCCGCCGTGCCAAGGCAAGCACCACTTTCATCTTGGAGCACGAATGACGACTCAGCCGGCTGCCCTTGGAGAAAGCCGAGCGCGACGGTCTTTCGCAACTCAGGATGGAACTTCGCGCTGGTGAGGCGTCCGGATTTCCGGCCACCCGCATCCACGAGAGTGGCTGCTGCGGCAAGCGAAGGATCGCAGTCCCCGACAAATCCGCAAAGATGACGATTGACTCGTCCGACGCTATGGATCCGCGAGACGACCTCCTGTCCAACGTAGCAACCTTTGTTAAAATCAACTGCGATTTGATCGAGGCCAACTTCCTGAGGCAGCGTGTCCTCGGAAAGCTCGCTGCCCCAGCGCGGAAGACCGCGTTCGATCCGCAGTAATTCAACCTCGTCGGCTCCCGCTTCCCGCAAATCGTTCGGTCGAGATGCGACGTCGAGGCCCTCGACGCCCAGGCGGCGAATTTGCAATCCATCCCTCCCCCCGGAGACCGAGCCAAACACATGGCAACGCTCAGCGGCGGGCGCCAGCAGCTCGAAGGCGACGTCGTCCGCAACGGCGTAGCGCTCGAGTCGCGCGGGAAGAGCTTCTCCGAGCGAGACGTCCGCCTCGACAATGAGCGATTCTCCATCGATCCAGACGAAAACGTCCGCACAAAGTTTTCCTTTCGCGGTGAGAAGCAAGGCTGGCATTGCTTCGCCAGGCACGAGGCGGTGAAGGTCGTTACTAAGCTGCCCATTCAGGTAGCGAAGCCGGTCGGCACCGGTGACCCGCACGCGCGCGCGCTCACCCAACACGAAAAAGCCGCCCTCACGCCGGAGGGCGCGCAAACAGTCCGTCTCGAAAGGTACTGTTCTTTTCTCTTCCACCACGACATTCACGACCGACGTCCAAAGAAGAGAAATCCCTTCTTCTTCTCTTTTTCCGCAGCGCCCATGCCATCCTCACCGGACTTAGCTTTTGCGGAGGTGAAAACCGTATCCGGAAGCACGTTGTCCTCATGGGAAAAGCCGTAGTGCCGCGCGATGCTGGAGAAGTCCAGATCGGCCCAACCTTTTTGAATGCCGGCCATCGCCGTGCCGGCGAAGGCAGCGGTTTCGGGAAGTTCGACCCCGAATTCTTCTGCCATCGAGAGTGCGATTTGGACGTCTTTGAACATATGCCGAAGCGAAAAGCGTGGTTCGAAATCCGCGGTGATCATCGGCGGCATTTTCAGATCGACGAGCGGCGAGTGAAGCGCGTGATGCTCGAGGGCTTCGCCAAGCTTGTAGAGCGGGATGCCGCTCTTTGCGAGAAGGCACATGGCTTCGGCAAACGAACCCACCGCCACGGCAGCCATCAGGTTGGTCGCGATCTTGATCGCCGCGGCCTGGCCCACTTCGCCTATCTGGAGGATGGCCTTGGCATTGACCTCGAGATGAGGTCGAACTCTCTCCAGCACACCGATCTCACCACCGATGTAGAAGACGATTTGTCCAGCTTCGGCGGCATCCCGGCTGCCAGTGAAAGGTGCGTCCAGATAATTGGCGTTCCGGGCAGTGACCAAACGTGCAGCCTCGAGCGTCTCTTTCGGAGCGATCGTCGCATGGTTAAGAATAATATGCTCCGAACCCAGCGCCGGCGCCATCGCTTCGATCGTTTCGATCAAGGCAGGACCGTCGGAGACAAAGATCTGAACAACCCTGGCCGACTCGGCAACCTCTGCGGCGGACGAGAGAAAATTTGGCTCCGGACGCGGCGTGCGATTCCAAACCCACGTCTGATAGCCCGCCTTACGCAAGTTCGCGGCCACCCGGCTGCCGATAATTCCCAAGCCGATGACACCTGCATTCTGTCTTGCAGGACGCGCCATCAGTCTCCGGTAGGCGCGCTTGGGGAAGGGGACGACACCGGCGGAGGAAGCGTGTTCTCAATCTTGGCAGAGTCACGGAGTGACTTCAAAACCTCCTGCGCGGCCTCCTCCTGCTTCTTCGCCTTAAGATAGGTCAGGAGCTGCGATTTCACTTCGTCGTATGGCAGCGTCCCTGCGGGCTTCTTCTCCGTCACTTTGATGACATGCCAGCCGAACTGAGTGCGCACTGGATCGCTAATTTCGCCGACCTTTTCGTTAAAGGCGACTTCGGCGAATTCGGGGACCATGCGATCTTTGGGAAAAAATCCGAGATCGCCACCGGATTCCTTGGCGCCTGGCTCCTCGGAAAGCTCTTTGGCAAGAGCAGTGAAGTCCTCCCCTTTCTTGGCGCGTGCCTCCGCCCCCTGAGCCGCTTTCAACTTCTGGTTGGCCACTTCTTCGGAATCTTCCTTGTTAACACGAAAAAGGATGTGACTGGCCTTGACCGTCTCCGGCTGGGTGAACTCTGTCTTGTTCTCGTCGTAGAACTTCTTCGCCTCGTCTTCCGTGACCTCGATCTTGCCTGCCAACTGGCTTTCGAGCCAGCGCTGTTGCTGCAACATTTTCCTGATCGTTTCGCTAAGTTGCTCCGGAGTTTGGCCAACCTGCGCTAATTGTTTACTGAAGTCCTCATCGGAAGGAAACTGGGCCTTGATTTTGGCGATCTGTGCATCGACGTCGGCCTGTGGCACGGTGATGCCCGCGGCGGCCTTGTTCACCAGCTTTTCCGTGATCAGCTCATCGAGTATCTGGCGGTAGCCTTCGAGCTTTTGCTCGGGCGTAAGATCCGAAGCTTTGATCCCAGTCATCTGAACGGCTTTGTCAAAGGCTTCGTCAAGCTGTGCTTTCGAAATCTTATCTCCATCGATGGTGGCGACCGGGTCTTTGAAATCGAGACTCGCCGAACCGTCGGCTCCCGCTGGTGTGGCCGTTGGCGACGGCGTTGGCTCCGCAGGCGTCGAGGCGGAAGATGGCGGCGGCGTCGAAGGCGGTGTCTCGGCAGGAGTTGCGGTCGGTGTTGCCGTCGGCGCGGGTGTCGGTGTTGCCGTCGGCGCGGGTGTCGGCGTTGCCGTCGGTGCGGGTGTCGGCGTTGCGGTTGGCGTAGGCGTCCCAGTAGGCTCAGGCGGCGGCGCTGGCTTACAGGCAAGAAGAGCCACCGCAGCGGCCAAAGTGAGCACAAGAGAGGATGCTTTATTCATTAGTAAAGAGGCCTTTCTTCGCACGGGCTGGAAGTCAAAGCCAGTGGAAATTTGCATTTTCCAATTTACAGCCTGAGACAGCAGGGTGATTGTGTCCGTTCAATCTGCTCACGTGGCGGAACTGGCAGACGCGTGCGCCTCAGGAGCGCATGGGGAGACCCTTGGAGGTTCGAATCCTCTCGTGAGCACGGCTCCATTTCCCTGCGCCCGGCCTTGCGAATTCCGACGCAATTTCGTCATGGAAACGAACCTTCCACAACAGAATCCCAACTTCGTTCGCCGCACCTTCGCAGCCATCGCAACTCGCTATGATCTCGCCAATCATCTTCTCAGCGGCGGATTCGATTTCCTGTGGCGCGCGCGAGCTGCCCGCATCATCGCTGGCGAGAAACCTCGCCGTA
>DATDKN010000029.1:0-2591 GCA_036519995.1 Terrimicrobium sp.
TTTTTCATTCAAGATTACTGAGGAATATTCGCGTGGCACTTCGCTGGCGTTTTTTGTCTTCGGCTGGTCAGCCGTCGTAGCCTGGCGAGGCTTCGCGGGCGTTCTCCTCGCACGCGCGTGGGATGAAGGTGCGTTCGCTGAACGAAAGATTTTGTTGGTAGCCGAGGAGGAGCAACTCGCATCATCGAAGATGCTGTCGGAACTCAGGCGCTGTGGCTATAAACCGGTTAAAATATTCAAGATCAAGGCGAGCGAATTAGAGGACGATGGAATACCGCCGTCGCTTCAAGCGACGCTCGACCAAGTCATTGAGACGAGTCGAAATGGGCAGACCGTGGATTTGTACCTCTTGGTGTCTTGGAGTCGCCGGCGGTGTATAGAAGATATCCTAGCTGTTTTGCGCGTGCTGCCGGTGCCGGTTCACCTCTTGCCGGACGAAAATGTCACCCGTCTCCTTGCTAGTCGAGTGGTCAATATCGGTGCCGCATGGACCGCAGAGCTGAAGCGAGCACCGCTGGACTTCGGCGAGCAAGCGCTCAAGCGAAGCTGTGATCTCCTACTTTCCGGCGTTGGTCTCGTATTGCTCGCTCCTCTCATGTTGATCACAGCTTTGGCGATCAAGCTCGACTCTAAAGGGCCGGTGCTGTTCAGCCAGACGCGCAACGGATTCAATGGGCGGTCCTTCCGCATCTTCAAGTTTCGCACGATGTGCGTGCTCGAGGACGGTCCCGTCATCCGCCAGGCGATCCAAGACGATCCACGTGTAACGCGCCTGGGTCGGTGGTTGAGGCGCACCAGCATCGATGAACTACCTCAACTTTTCAACGTCATTTTGGGAGAAATGTCACTGGTTGGCCCGAGGCCGCACGCCACTGCGCACAATACCGAATATGAAAAGCTCGTTGCCGATTATGCGTTCCGGTATCATATGAAACCCGGCATCACTGGATGGGCGCAGGTGAGCGGCTATCGTGGTGAGACGCAGAAGGTCGAGCTGATGGCCAAACGGATCGAATTTGATCTGTGGTACATCCGCAACTGGAGCTTCTGGCTGGACATAAGAATTCTTTTGAAGACCTTGATTTTGGAATTTCACCAGTCGTCACGTCCCTATTAGACTCGCACCTGTGATGCGAGGGATGACGCGGAGCGGTGGCATTCATGCGGGACTGGTGTGAAGGATGAGATGCGAGACGTGTCAGGGGACTGGAAAGGCAAGCGCGGCAGTCGGAGGGCTAGTCGGAGGTCGTCGAGCTTCTACCCAGTTCGAGTGGGTGAGTCATGAAATGCTTTGCTGGGATTGTGGTGGAACAGGAATAGCGCACTGTTGTGAGGGTGACAGGCCGAACGAGAAGCCGGAGAAATCGCCATTGGCTCGATTATGATCCGGTCGCGCTGGTAGCAGCGGTTCGTACAGCAGGTCGACCCATCGGCGTAGATGCAGGGTTGACAAGCTTAGAGGACCGGGGGTCGCCGCCCCGGTCCTCACCAGCTGGGCGATAGGAGAAAACATCGAGTCGGAGTTCGGCGGATCGGAGACTTTGCACATGTACCCGAATCAGGATGCTATTTTCGAACGTCTGGAGATGACGAAGCAATTTGGCCTACTCTCCGACTACCTGGTGAGCTGGACCGGACGTTCGGGAAGACTTAGGCCAAAAGTAACGGTTTGGGGTAGGGATGGCACTCCGGCCCATGTGATCCGGCGCTATCTCGCACGATTGCTCAAGGGGCTTGTCTCCGCCCGACAGATTTCCATTGCTGCCGATGACATTTAGCGCACATAGCGCGGCAAGATCGCGGAGGAAAGCGCATTGCGCTCCCCTCCCTCGCCGATTCGATATACAGTTTGAAACGATATCCAAAAGCGATCTCACTACGCCTCGATGGCCTTTTTCATCATCACGTGACCCACTGGCCGGTTAACGGCTTATGTCTTACATTTTTTCCAGCGCGACTCTCGATGGGCCGTTGACGCAACCGGGGCCGTGTTCGAGGCCAAGTTCATGCTGCCGTGGTCTTTCTCGGAGGAAGCTGCGGCCGAAAAGTATATGGCCCAGCTTCAGCACAATATGTGGGTCGTCAATTCCAAGGCCGCGGTGCTCTCGGTAATCACAGGCGGCGGGAAATGGGTCGAAATCACCATCTCGGCCGATTCGCACCAGCATCTTCTGCTGACGGCGGAAAAGAAGTTTTGGCGCTGCATCGAAAATGGTGAACCCCCTCGCCTCTTCGGAATCGACCCGCCGCGGCCACAGATCGAGGCGGTTCGAATCGTTGACATGAGCTCCTCGAATTCTTGGGCGGAATTTGCGGGCGTGTTCCGTAACACGCGGCAAGCTTACCTGGAGCATGAGAAATCAAAAGTCGAACTCAAAGGCCTTATGCCGGAGGATGCTAAGGAAGCAATCGGTCATGGAATCCGCGCCAAGCGCTCGAAATCAGGGGCCATCAGCTTTGATCTTCTTGAGGTGGAGCCGAGCCATGCAGCGCTCCAGTGAATCTATCGGCGCCATTGCGGCTGCGCTCGCCAAGGCCCAGGGCGAACTGATCAATCCGGAGAAATCGCTCACGGCGACCATCCGCTCTCC
>DATDKN010000030.1:0-2281 GCA_036519995.1 Terrimicrobium sp.
AAATCTCTCGATCAGAGCTTGCAACGGAGTCTTCGCGTATTGGGCATCCTCCTGCATGTTGGCGACGATCAAGTGCACCGGAAAGGAGTAGCCACTAAACATCGCCAACTGATCGTCGGCGGTTGGACCTATCACCGCCACTTTTGGGCTGCTGGTCGGGTCCAGCGGAAGCACGCCTCGATTTTCCAGCAGGACGACCGACTGCAGGGCTACCTCTTTGGCGAGCTTCGTCGCGCTCTCCGTTTGAAGATTCAGCTGATCTTCGTCGGCATACGGTTTTTCAAAAAGACCGAGACGGAACTTTTCGGTTAGGATGCGCCTGACGATTTCATCAATCTTTTCCTCCGTTATTTGACCACGCTTGAGCGCCTCTTGGAGATTTTCTGTGCAATCGAATGCCGGCAATTCGATGTCCAGACCCGCATTGAAGGCGAGCGCGGCCGCCTCGGCCTTGTCGCGCGCGACCGCGTGATGGATGTGGAGCAAGCTGACGCCTCCGTAGTCCGCGACGACGAGACCGTCAAACCCCCACTGCTCGCGCAGGAGAGTCGTCAGCAGGTAATGCCAGGAATGACACGGCTCATTGTCGATGTCGTGATAGGCAGGCATGACCGAGCCCGCATTGGCTTGCTTCACCGCCATTTCAAAAGGGAGCAAAAAAGTGTCGCTCAGCTCCTTGATGCCTAGATGCACCGGAGCATGATTGCGAGCGCCCTCGCTGAACGAATGGCCGGCATAGTGCTTTAAGGTCGCGAGCAGCTCGCGATTTTCGCCCTGCAGTCCGCGGACGTAACGGGTAGCCAGAACTCCGATGAGATAAGGATCTTCTCCCATCGTTTCTTCGGTGCGTCCCCAGCGAACGTCACGGGACACGTCGAGAACGGGCGCGAGACCGTGATGGCAGCCGATCTGCTTGGCCTCTTTTCGGATCTCGCCGCCGACCTGCTCAATGAGCTCGGGATTCCAAGTCGAGCCGTAGTTCAAGGCGGAAGGAAAGAGCGTCGCACCTTTTGCCATGAGGCCGACCAGACACTCTTCGTGAGAGATCGCCGGTATGCCGAGCCGCGTCTCCTCGACAAGAAACTTCTGCAGGATGTTGAGGGCGCGCACGCCCTCTTTGGCATCGACAGGATGGGTGCCGAGCGGTCGGGTAATCTGGCCCATTCCCGCTTTGAGCATCTCCTTGAAGGCCTCGCCGCTGGTTCTTTGCGAGAAGACATCCTCACGCATGCGATGCTCACCGTCCGCCGAGAGGATCAGCCAATGGGAATACATTTGCGCGACCTTCTCGGTCAACGTCATCCGCCCGAGAAGATCGGAGACGCGTTCCTCTACCGGCAAGCGAGAGTCTTTGTAGGGATATGTAGCCATGGGTCTTAGAAAGGCTCGAATAGTCACGCCCGACCCCAAATTTGTCGAGCCACCGGTTGAATGCGGAGCGCAAGTAATTTTTAGCGCTGCTGCGAAAACAAGCTGCTTCGCTCGCGACGCGCGAAAAGTCACACCCGAGGGACGGGTGTGCCCCCCAGAAATTTTCAACAGGCTCGCAGAACACAAATGTAAACCAGCGGCTAAAAAGGTGGGATTCATTTACAACCTCTAGTTCGCCTATCGCCCGGCGTCCTAAATACACTGTCAACGATGACGTCCTGGGGAGCACACCCGTCCCCGTGTCCCGTTCGGCATCCCCGCCGAACGTTAGGTACGTTCAAACGCTCCTGCGAAAACAAGCTGCTTCGACACGCCTTCTAAAGATCTCTTCGGCGGGACGCCGAAGAATCACCCCCGGGACGGGTGTGCTCCCCGGGACATCTGCTCCCGAAACGTAAGGTGGGGCAGCTCGCAGATTTTCCCTTACTCCATTCTTGCCTTGAACGGCGCGTCAAAAATAACGTCCGCTCACCTTTGGCAGCATGACAGGCGTGGAGATTATCTTTGGGATTGGACTGGGCGTCACCGCGTACGTCTTGCTTCGCGCCCTGATGATGGGCTTCTTTACGGTGGCGCCGAACGAACGCGCCGTGCTGACGAGCTTTGGCCGGGCACAACGCATCGGACGAGCCACCACCCTCGAAACCCCCTTGGCAGACGACCTTCCCGAAGTCGATCGGGAACGCTACCGTTATCCGCAGCTACAGGTGATCGGCCCGGGCGGTCCCTATTTCCGCTGGCCGTGGCAACGCGTGCACAAGGTTAATGTCGCCATCTCCACTGCCAGCATTGCCTTCGATCCGGAGAGTCCGGAAGCGAATCAGGGAGGTCTGGTGCTCGAGGCGGTCAC
>DATDKN010000031.1:0-7600 GCA_036519995.1 Terrimicrobium sp.
CGATGACGCCGTTGGAAAACGCACATTTCCAGGTACCATGGCGAATCAGCGCGCCCCTCAATCCATCGCCAATCGGCGGCAGGGTCCAAGGAGCAGACAAACGCATGGTGCCCATGTTAATCACAACATAGATCTGCCAGAGCAGAAGGAACAACAGCTATTGGATGTGCAGTCGGAGCACCTTCCCCGGTGAGTTCGAAGATACGGGCACAGAAGTCAAGGTTCCGTCGGAAAGTTGAACTCGAGCCAAGCCCGAAGAGGTGAGCGCTACAACCTCGCCCTCACGTCCCCCTCCCTCATTAACAAATAACAAGCGGTCTCCGAGCTTGAGACTGGTCTGGGGAACGGTCCAGTTCTTTGCCTTAAATTCCATTGAGACTAGCGTAATCGCCGCAGGCACCTAAATCCATCCCGCTAAGATCCCTTATAAGGTAATCAGGGATTACCCCGACTGTGCCCGTATCAAGACCGGTCTAGCCCGTGATTTCCACAGCCATCGACAGCTCAACTCACGAACTAGAGATTGCATGAAAACGAAGGATCCAAGAACATTGCACAAACGCCCGCCTTACTCTTCGAAGACACAGACTCCGCCAGGCACAGAAGCGGAAATGAAGCCGACCGCTGATCATGGAGCGGAGAGCTACGAAGGAACTGGGCGACTGGAGGGCCATACTGCACTCATCACCGGTGCTGACAGCGGCATCGGTCGCGCGGTCGCATTGGCTTTCGCACGTGAGGGCGCTGATGTTGGCATTTCTTACTTATCCGAAGAGGAAGATGCGCGCGAGACCGAACGCCTCGTGAAGGAGGCAGGCTGCAAAGCCGTCCTCCTGCCCGGCGATATTGGGCAACCGAGCATCTGCGAGGCGGTTGCTCGCGACGCCATCAAAGGTCTCGGTGGCGTTAGTATTCTCGTCAACAACGCTGCCTATCAGCGCAATTATGAGAACCTCGACGAAATCAGCGATGATGAGTTCGAGGAAACTTATCGGGTGAACGTTTTTGCCATGTTTCGACTGTGCAAGGCGATTCTGCCGCAGATGAAGGAAGGTGGATCAATTATTAACACCGCTTCGATCCAGTCCTTCGATCCAACGTCTGGGCTCATCGTCTACGCCTCCACCAAGGCGGCCATCGCCAGCTTCACCCGCTCGCTTGCCGGTCTGGCCATCAAGCAAGGAGTTCGCGTCAACGCCGTCGCTCCGGGTCCAGTCTGGACTCCGCTGATCCCTTCGACTTTGCCGGCCGAACGTGCGAAGAACTTTGGCGCCGATACGCTTTTCGGTCGAGCCGCCCAACCTGCCGAAATGGCGCCCCTCTTCGTATTCCTCGCAAGCGCCGAGGCCTCTTATGTAACCGGGGAGATCTACGGGGCGACCGGCGGCCAAATGCCAATTTGAACCGGAGCGTCCTCGCTCAAAGGAAGCTCAGTCTTTCTCCGATCCGAGCGAAGGGGATGGACCGCACGCCAACGGCGAAGTCGTGACATCCACTCGAACCTTCGTAATCGATGGCCGCATGAGTGCACTCGACGATGGACATCGAAGAACAGTTTATTGCTTGGCTGAAGGATGCGTATTTCATGGAGACCAATTATGCGAAAGCGCTCGAAGAGCACCTCGGACCAGCCAAAGACTACCCGCGACTCCATCGATTGATCGACGAGCACCTTTGGGCGACCACGAGTCACGCGTATGAGGTTGGCTTGTGCTTGCAACGATTGAATTGGAACGTCAAGGACTTGAGCTATGATCGCTCGGCTCTACATCCGCCCTTTGAACAATCTGCCGCGAACAGACAAGACACTGTCATAAACAACCTCATCGTCGAATTGACCACCGAGCATTACGAAATTGCACGCTACATCGGGCTTATTACGGCTGCTACCAATGTCGGAGATCTCGTCACCGTCGAAGTCTGTGAAGCCATCCTCGAGGATGAAGAAGCGATGGCGGAGAAGCTGACTGTAGAGCTTCCGGAAATCACTTCCACCTACCTCGAGCTCTTGTTCTTAAGTGAACGCCGAAAGCTCATCGCCTCCAACCAATCTGAGTTCAGACCCACCAGGGCGCTGACCCGTTTCACTCCGGTAGCCGCATAGTCATCCGGAGACACGGCAACAAACGACGATCCCTTGGAAAATTCCTCTCTTCCTGTGCTGCCGCGCGCGCAGGGCGGCATCTCTCCGGCCAACTTCGGGCATCCACGCCCCAGGTGCCATTCGATGGCTGATAAAAGACGAGCTTATGCCGGATGTAGGACTTACTAGCGCAACTGAACCACTGCCTCAAGATGCGAAGGTAGTTATCAAGTATTCTGTGCAGGTAGAAGGTTTGCCCGTTTACCAGGAAACCTACGACGTGGACAAGTTGGCTGCCGAGCTCAAGGCCGATCGCTCGAAATTCAAGGAACTGTGGTTAAAGCGTGTGGAATGCGTCGTGGAGGCGCGTGACCAGCATGCCTTCTCAGCCTCATTGACCGGTTGCCTAGCGGATGCGCTGAAGCAATGACGAACGCCAATTCACGCCACCACTCGAGTTCCCCGTCGAAATCAGTCGCGTCAAGAAACCATCCAACCTCGCGAAGTCCGCAGCGGAAGTCGCGTCATCAGTCGTCAACGGCGCTCGGCAGGTTCTGGCGCGACAACGGACTCTCTCTGGTTCTTGTTAGCCTTTTCTTGCTCTTTCTCGGCGCCCAGACGGTTTCGGGATGGTTCGACTACAACGAAGAGCTCCAGGAACATCAGCAGCCGCGAATCGGGCTTTCTGAATACTTGCGGAGTGGGGCGTTCGGCGAGGCAGTCTTCGAGAATTGGGAAAGCGAATTTCTGCAAATGGGTCTGTACGTCCTGCTGACGACCTTTCTCTTTCAACGCGGGTCCGCCGAATCCAACGATCCAGACGGAAGCGACGAGCATGAGAGCGCTCCCAGTGATCCCGAACACGCGCCGCTCGCCGCGAGAAAAGGAGGCTTAGTCTCGAAAATCTATAGCCACTCGTTATCCATCGCGTTCGCGGTTCTTTTCGCGCTGTCGTTCGCTGGACACGCTCTCTGGGGAGCGAGGGCATACAACGTGGAGGCCGCTCAACATGGCGAGAGTGCGCTCTCCGTATGGCAGTACCTGGAAACTTCCCAGTTCTGGTTTGAATCCTTTCAGAATTGGCAAAGTGAGTTTTTGGCGATTTTTGCCATCGTCGTCCTCTCGATCTGGCTGCGAGAAAAAGGCTCTCCGGAGTCGAAGCCCGTCGCAGCTCCCCACTCAAAAACTGGAGCCTGAGAGCCGTATTTTCTCCGAGGGCACCTCGGCGGGCCCAAAGCACATGCACGGGAAAGCTCCGGAGCGGTGGCGCGGCCGTGATGCTTAGTTTATCGAAAACTATCGAAGCTTATTCAAGAGGATCTCCACCTCTTTATTAGCCGCCTTCAATAAATCGACGAGCCGATCAGCCTCAATGGCCTCATACGCGTGGCGATCCTCTAATCCCCGGGTCAGTGCTCTGGCCGCCAAGAGAATTCCGGTGAGTTGCTGCGCTAACCCGTCCCGCACAAAACGAGAAATCTCATCCTTTGAATGTTGGTCAGAAATAATCGCACCTCCGCCTTCGCTTTTCATAGTATCCGCAGACCCTGAGCTCGCCTAGTCGGGATTTTCCTGATTGGCCCCTCGGAACGACCGACTCCTCAGCATGGTGCCAGGCATCCCTTTGAAGGTCGTGGACCGAATACTAAGAGGATGCAGCAATCGCCTGTTCGAATTGGATTCGCGGGTTACGGCAACTTTGGACAATTCCTTGCGGAAGCATGGAGCTCCTTGGACAACGTCGAGGTGGTTGCGGCTGCGACGCGCCGCCATCCTGCGGAGGGCCTCCGAATTTACGATCATTGGGAGAAGCTGCTTTTGGATAAAGAGGTCGATCTCGTCGCGATTACGACGCCGCCCAATCTTCATGCCGCCATCGCAGGAGCAGCGATGGAAGCGGGTAAACACGTCCTCATTGAGAAGCCGGTCGCCACCGCCCTATCTGATGCCGAGCGACTCTTGGAAATCCGAGACCACACCAAGCGGGTGGCCGCCGTCGATTTCATGATGCGTTTTACCCCGCTTGCGGAAATTCTCGCACGGTGGACTATCAACAAACCCTTCGGCGACCTGCGGCATGCTGCCGTTGAAAACCATGCTCAGGACGAATCTTTGCCGCCGGATCATTGGTTTTGGAATTCCGCGCAAAGTGGGGGTATCCTGGTCGAACATGCCGGGCATTTCTTCGATCTGATGGCATCCTTCACCGAAGCTCGACCGATCCGCGTCGACGGCTGGTCGCACCGTCGGAGTAATGGTCTCGAAGATACGATGTTTGCGCTGGTTTGTTACGACAACGGTCTTGCAGCAACGCACTATCACGCCTTCACGCGTCCGGCTTTCTTCGAACGCACGACCATCCGCCTGTGGTATGATTTGGCGGAGGTTGAACTGGCGGGCTGGTTGCCGATCTCAGGTAAAATTCTTGCCCTGACGAACGCGGCCACTGAACCCGTGGTGCTCGCTCTCCCGAACTTCTCAGAGATCCAACACTTAGCCATAGCGGATGGCAACCCCCAGCTGGCGCAGCAGACAACTGTCGGTGGCAAGTCCTTTCCCGTAACGGACGAAGTGGAGGGCACCTTCGATGTGAGATATTCCAAGCACGAAGTATATGCTAATGCGACGCGGTCACTTCTTAGTGACGTCATCCGAGCGATGGCAGACCCCGATCATAAATTACGGGTTCCCTTAGAGTGCGGCATCGAGGCCCTGCACTTGAGCATCGAGGCAACAAAGCGTAGCTTGGTTTCCTAAGGCGCCCTCGCCGGGGGCTGCAAGACAACGGCGGTGGGCGGCGGACACGATCGTCGCGGTCCCACCGCAGAGCAATTAGTGGTGTAAGGCTGTTTCCACAGCGTCTCTGCGAAATCATTCTTACAAGAACTCGCCTCTTTCGGATGTGGTCGTACCGCGGCGGGCCGCCCCGCCCGGGGGCTCATCTAGGCGCGTTGAGGAAGAGACGGTCGCGACAAGCTCGCTGTTCAGGCGCGGGCGGCCAGCCTTCACTTCGTGACGAGCGCAGTCAGCGCTGAGGAAGACCTTGACCGGATAGGCTCCTCAGGGCAGAACCTTAAGAGTTCGAGCTGGCAAGCCGGCCGGCCCGAGCACAACTTTCCCGGAGCATTATTCATGGGCAAACTGCCAAGACCATTTGGTGCAACGCCAGCCGCGGACGCTGTAAAGCAAACGCCAAAGCGAAACGTTGTCGCTGACGAGGGAGGTGATGGAGGGTCCTTTGCCTCGGAGCTTCAGCAGGCGATGGTGGCATTTCGCAAGGGAGATTTCTCAGTGCGGTTGGCCACGAGTTGGAGCGGCGTTCAAGGCAGGATTGCCGATCTGTTCAACGAGATCGTGGAGATGAGTGAACGCCGGTCGCAACAAGCAGCGGAGGTTGCCCGAATTGTTGGAAAGGAAGGCCGATTACGGCAACGGATGGCCACCGGAGGATTCATTGGAGGTTGGGCCGAAGAAGTCGAGGCCCTCAATACACTCATGGATGACCTGGCGCGACCAACGACGGAGATTACGCGCACGATCGGGGCAGTCGCTAAAGGGGACTTGGGCTTGACCATGGGCTTGGAAGTTGATGGGCGACCGTTGCAAGGCGAATTCCTCCACTCTGCCAAGTTGGTCAACCGAATGATCGAGCAGCTTGCCGTGTTCACCTCGGAAGTGACCCGCGTAGCCCGCGAAGTGGGAACCGAAGGAAAACTCGGTGGCCAGGCCTTGGTGAAAGGCGTTTCCGGCGTTTGGAAAGACCTCACCGAAAGTGTCAACCGGATGGCCGGCAACCTGACCGCCCAGGTCCGAAATATTGCCGACGTGACCACCGCCGTCGCGCGTGGGGATCTCTCCCGCAAAATCACCGTCGACGTAAAGGGCGAGATCCTCGAGTTGAAGGAAACCATTAATACAATGGTCGATCAACTTAACGCCTTCGCTGCCGAAGTCACCCGCGTGGCCCGCGAAGTCGGCACTGAGGGAAAACTGGGTGGCCAGGCAGAGGTCCGCGGAGTCGCGGGAACCTGGAAGGATCTGACCGACAATGTCAATTCCATGGCGAACAACCTGACCACTCAGGTGCGCAATATCGCCGACGTGACCACCGCGGTCGCACGTGGCGACCTCTCCCGCAAGATCACCGTCGATGTGAAGGGAGAGATCCTGGAACTGAAGGAGACCATCAATACGATGGTCGATCAGCTTAATGCCTTCGCTTCCGAAGTGACGCGCGTCGCGCGCGAAGTGGGAACGGAAGGCAAGCTCGCGGGGCAGGCCATCGTGCCGGGCGTTGGAGGCACCTGGACAGACCTCACCGACAACGTCAACTCGATGGCCTCGAACCTGACCGCGCAGGTGCGAAATATTGCCGATGTCGCCACCGCCGTTGCCAACGGCGACCTCTCGAGGAAGATCACGGTCGATGCGAAGGGAGAAATCCTGGAACTCAAGAACACGATCAACACGATGGTGGATCAGCTCAACGGTTTCGCCTCCGAGGTCACTCGCGTCGCACGGGAAGTCGGCACCGAGGGCAAACTAGGAGGTCAAGCTCAGGTCCGCGGAGGGGCCGGCACCTGGAAGGATCTCACCGATAACGTGAATTCCATGGCTTCGAACTTGACCGCTCAGGTCCGAAATATTGCCGATGTCGCCACCGCAATCGCGCGCGGCGACCTCTCCAGAAAGATAACCGTGGATGTGAAGGGGGAAATTCTTCAGCTCAAGAAGACCATGAACACCATGGTCGATCAGTTGAATGCCTTCGCCTCGGAAGTCAGCCGGGTCGCTCGCGAGGTAGGCACCGAGGGCAAGTTAGGCGGTCAAGCCCAGGTTCCAGATGTCGCCGGCACCTGGAAAGACCTGACCGACAACGTGAACTCGATGGCCAACAATCTGACCAGTCAGGTGCGCAATATCGCTCAAGTTACTACTGCGGTCGCACGCGGCGATTTATCGCGAAAGATCACCGTCGACGTCAAGGGCGAGATCCTCGAGCTCAAAGATAGCATCAATACGATGGTGGATCAGCTTAATGCCTTCGCTTCGGAGGTGAGCCGCGTGGCGCGAGAGGTCGGCACCGAAGGCAAATTGGGAGGTCAGGCTGAAGTATCGGGCGTGGCAGGCACCTGGAAGGATCTGACCGACAATGTGAACTCCATGGCCGGCAACCTCACCGCCCAGGTCCGCAACATCGCGGAGGTGACCATCGCGGTGGCCAATGGCGATCTCTCGAAGAAAATAACTGTGGATGTGCGCGGTGAAATCCTTGAGCTGAAGGAGACGATTAACACCATGGTCGATCAGCTTAACGCCTTCGCTGCCGAGGTCACCCGTGTCGCTCGGGAAGTCGGCACCGAAGGAAAGCTCGGCGGACAAGCCCAGGTTCCCGGCGTGGCGGGAACGTGGAAGGATTTAACCGACAATGTGAATTCGATGGCTTCGAACCTGACCGCGCAGGTCCGCAACATTGCCGACGTCGCCACCGCGATTGCCCGCGGCGATCTTTCACGA
>DATDKN010000032.1:0-3951 GCA_036519995.1 Terrimicrobium sp.
AACGTTGCAATCACGCTCAATCATGAGCGACGACTCCTACGCTGACTTGTGAGTTGGAGGCCCGACGATGCCTTTCAAGGACCTAAGAGAGTTTCTCGCGCTTCTTGAAGAAAAAGGAGAGTTGCTTAGAACCAAGAAACCGGTCGATGTTAAATTCGAGATTTCCTCTTATATTCGTAAGACGAGCGACGAACGCGGTCCGGCTATATTCTTCGAGAACGTCAAGAACTTCGGCATGCCGGTGGTGGGAGGTGTCTTTGCCACGCGTGAAAGGGCTTTGCTTGCGCTCGAAACCTCGCCTCAGGACTATGTCGACACGTTCCAAAAAGCCTTGGAGCGCTTGCTGCCCCCTAAACTGGTAGCGAGCGCGCCTTGCAAGGAAGTGATCCACACTGGGCGCAAGGTGGACCTGATGCAGCTGCCGATTCCAATCTTTTCGGAGAAAGATCCCGCGCCGTTCATCACGCTGGGTTTATCCATTAGTCGCGATCCCACCAGCGGGAAGAAAAATACCTCTATTTACCGTCTGCAGCTGAGGGGTCATAACCGGCTCGGGATCATGGCGCAACAGTTGGTGCGTCAACTCGTCGAGTCGGAAAGAAATGGGAAGGGGCTGGAAGTGGCGATCGCCATCGGAACCGACCCGGTGATTCCCTTGGCGACGCAGTGGATGGCTCCCTACGGGACAGACGAGATGGAGCTGGCGGGAGCGCTGCGGGGCGAGCCCGTCGAAGTGGTCATGGCCGAGACCGTGGATCTCGAGGTTCCGGCCACTGCCGAGATCGTCATCGAAGGAACCATCTTGCCAAACGTCCGGGAAATGGAAGGACCCTTCGGAGAAGTTTCTGGATACTACACGCCCGCCAATCCAAAACCCGTCATCGAAGTGAGCGCCATTACGCACCGACAAAATCCTATCTTTCAGGCCGCTCTCACCGGAATGCCGACGACCGAGAACCACATTCTGAAGCAGCTCCCATTGGAGGCGACGTTTTATTGGTCACTGAAAAAAGAGTTTCCCGGGGTCACCGCGGTTCATTTTCCCGCCGCGGGCACGGTCGGAATGATTGCGGTTATCGCCATGAAACAAGCTTACGAGTCCGAAGCGAGAAATGTCATCGCTACCATGCTGGGATCAAGACGCAACAAAATCATCATCGTCGTCGATGACGATATCGATATCTTCAATATGGAAAAGGTGCTCTGGGCAGTGGCGACAAGGAGTCAGGCGGACGAGGATGTCGTGATTTTTCCCCGCCTGCTCGCGACCGCAATGGATCCGTCGGTCCGAAAGCTACGTGTGGGCGCCGGCTTCGGCATCGATGCGACCAAGCCGTTCGGCCAGCCCTTTCCCGAAATGGTGCGGGTGCCGGGCATGGAGAACGTTTCGTTGAACGATCTCAAGTAGCGAGAGGACCGGTTGGCGGCTTGCGACTTTACCGGACGCGATCCTGATGTAAGAAGGAGCAGCAGATGAGATTTGAAGGGAACTTGTTGATTACCCGGCCGGTGGAGAAGGTCTGGGAATTTCTCTGGGACATTGAAAAGATGTCGCGGTGCATACCGGGATGCCAGGGTGTCAGGACCCTAGTCGAGCGGGAAAAATACGAATTGAGCGTGAAGGACAACGTGGGTCCGATCACGGTGCAGTTCGCGATGTTAGCGGATGTCAAGAAGATGGAGCCGCTGAAGCGACTCGAGATCTCCTTGGAAGGCAAAGATTTCAAGGCGGGAGGCGTCAGACAAACCATGGTGCTGGCGCTTACCCCGAAAGGCAACCAGACAGAGATTGGCTTTGAAACCAACATCAATGTGTTCGGGAGACTGGGAACTCTCGGCTATCCTTTTGTCAAGAAGAAGGCGGAAGCCGTCATTCAAGAGTTCGGCGAAAAGGTCAAAAGCGCGATAGAAGCAAACTCGTGAGGAGCGTGGAAATTAACCATGGACAGGAAATTAATCAGGCCCGATTCAATCGATGAGGCGTTGAGCGAGCGGCAGAAGTATGGACTGGACGCGATGCCGATCGCGGGAGGACAATCGCTCCTCGTGTTGTTGAGGAACAAGCTCGTCGATCCGAAGATCTTAATCGATCTGGAAAGGCTCGCCGAACTGCACGGGCTGCAACGCCAGGCCAACGCGATTTCGATCGGAGCGATGACGACGATTTTTACGCTTGCGTCGTCCGCCGACGTCGAGAAGGCGGCTCCGCTGGGGCAGGCCGCCACCAAGGTCGGGTCGACAGCGATCAGGAATCTGGGCACGATCGGGGGCAACGTCTGTCACAACGAGCCCGGCGCGGACCTGCCGCCGTCGCTCCTGGCTTTGAACGCCGTCGCGGAGCTGCGAAGCAAAAATGGCACGCGAAAGGTTCCGCTGGGCGAGTTCTTTCGCAGTTATTTTGAAACCGTGGTCGGGCCGGAGGAGCTGCTCACCCGGGTCGAAGTCCCGGCGTTGCCGAACGGAGCCGCGGGAGTCTATCTCAAGCACGCCATCAGCTCCGAAGATCTCGCGATTGCGGGTGTCGCGGTTGTGCTTATTCCCGACGGCAACGGGGGAGGCGCCGTACGAGAGGTAAGAATCGGCTTGGGAGGAGTCGCCCCGGTGCCGTTTAGAGCGGCAAAAGCCGAACGAGCGCTGGCCGGAGCCGTTCTTAAGGATGAGGCGATTCGTGAAGCGGCGGAGATCGCTTCTTCCGAGGCTGAGCCGATGACCGATCCGCACGCTTCCGCCGATTACCGTCGAAAGATGGTCAAAGTACTCGTTCGCAGGGCAATCGTGGCGGCAAAGGAGCAAATGGAAAGGAAAGGAAATGGCCAAGCTTAAACTGCAGGTTAACGGTGAGGAGATCGGGATCGAGGCGAAGGAGGCGGCTTTGCTCCTCGATGTGCTCAGGGAAGGGCTGGAACTTACGGGGACCAAGCGCGGCTGCGAGACCAGCCATTGCGGCGCCTGTACCGTGTTGCTGGACGGCATGGCCGTGCACAGCTGCGTGGTTCTGGCGGCGAGATGCGAAGGGAAAGAAATCACCACGGTGGAAGGCCTGAGCCAAAACGGCGAGCTGAACGAGCTGCAGCGGTTATTTCTCAAACACGGCGCGCTTCAATGCGGTTATTGTACGCCGGGGATGCTGATGGCGGCGACCGCGCTGTTGCGCCGAAATCCGCGACCCGATCTGGAGGAAATTAAAATCGGACTCGACGGCAATCTTTGCCGGTGCACGGGTTACACGGGAATCTTCGAGGCGATTCAAGCGTGCGCTCAGGGCGGCCGATCGTAAGCTCGGTCACAAGGGAAGCATGAAAGGGCGGCAGGGTAGAGGGCGCGATGAATGCGGCTGATATTTAGAAATCCACCGTTCAGCCCTCGGGAAAGGCAGCTATCAACGGGATGCAGACGACAAGCAAGAACGTTAAAGGCCAGAGCTTCTCATCGGTAGGCAAACCCGCGCCCCGCATCGAAGGGAACCAGAAAGTTTCCGGTAAGGCGCGCTATACCGCGGATAATCTGCTTCCAGGCATGCTATGGGGCAAAGTTCTGCGCAGTCCTTATCCCCATGCTCGCATCGTCCGCATGGAAACTTCGCGAGCACAGGCCCAGCCCGGAGTGATGGCAGTTCTTACCGCATCTGATATTCCAAACGTTCTAACCGGTCGCCGGCTGCAAGACATGCCCATGCTGGCGCGGAATCGGGTGCGCTTTATCGGCGAGAAGGTTGCTGTGGTGGCGGCCCAGGATCGCGACGTCGCCGAGGAAGCAGCACAAATGATCGAGGTAGAGTACGAGGAATTGCCGGCCGTGTTCGACCCCCTTATCGCTATCACCGAAGGCGCGCCCCAGCTTCACGCGGACTTGAAGAATTACAAAGGACTGCCCAAGCTCGCCGCATCGATCAACAACGTCTATTCGCATGACCAGTGGCGAATCGGAGATGTCGAACAGGGATTTCGCGAT
>DATDKN010000033.1:0-4767 GCA_036519995.1 Terrimicrobium sp.
CGGGTGCCGGGGGCGGATCCCTCGATTTGCCAGCTCTTTTTGAATATCCTGCACACGGGAGACGTGGTCTCTCAGGGGGAGGCGACTTTTCTTGCGCGGCATGGTCTTAATCAGGCGCGGTTAATCGTTCTGGTTTTGTTGGACAATTCAGAGAATGGTAACATGCGTTCCTCAGAGCTGGCTGAACACGCTAGCGTAAGCCGGGCCACAATCACCGGCTTATTGGATACGCTCGAAAAGGCGGGCTTCGTGGAGCGGACTGATGATGTTCGCGATCGGAGGGCCTCGTGTGTGAAGATCACTTCGAAGGGGCGTGAGCTTCTCCACAAAGTGCAGCCACTTTTGGTCCGCTGGACGGAAGGCATACTTTCGGCCTTAAGCGCTCGGGAGCAAAGCCAGCTGGTGGCGCTCTTACGAAAAACTCAAAAGGCTTTCTCCGAGCGGTGCGGCCATTTTAATTCATGAAGAAAGCAGTAGTCATCGTGGTGGCGTTTCTCGCCGGTGTCGCCATTGTTTTCGCCCTTGGCGGGATCAAGTTCTTTCAGGTGCGAAAGGCGATCGCGGAATACGCGAAATTCTCTCCGCCGCCTGAGTCGGTAACCTCGGTCGTTGCGAAGGAAGAGGAGTGGGTGCCTTCCTTAAGGGCGGTCGGGTCCACCGCGGCGGTCCAAGGCGTGACCGTAAGCACAGACGAGCCGGGAATCGTGCAAAAGATCGCTTTCGAATCTGGACACACGGTAAAGGAAGGTGATCTGTTGGTTCAATTAGAGGTGAGCCAGGAGTTGGCGCAGCTCCGTTCGGCAGAAGCCCAGATGCGGCTCGCCCAGGCGAATCTGGCGCGGCAGGAGAACTTGCTGAAAAGTCGCGTGAGTTCGGAGGCGGATTACGACAGCGTCAAGGCGCAGTTCGATCAAGCGGTCGCACGCGTCGAGGAGGTTAAGGCTCTCATCAACAAGAAAACAATTCGCGCGCCCTTCAGCGGAGTGCTGGGCATTCGTGCCGTGAACCTTGGCCAATATCTTCAGAGTGGAGCACAGGTTGCACCGCTGCAGTCACTTGATCCGATCTATGTTAATTTTTGGCTACCGCAGCAAAATCTTGGGCAGATCGCGGCGGGGCAGTCGGTTCGTGTTCGTGCCGATGGCTTGCCCGACCTTGAATTCGAAGGAAAGATTAATGCTGTGGATTCTGTGATTGACGAGGCAACGCGCAACGTTCGTGTGCAGGCGACCTTGGCGAACCCGAAGGCTCTGTTGCGGCCGGGAATGTTTGTGAATACTGAGGTGCCGCTCTCGGAAACCTCGAATCACGTGGTGCTTCCGGCGACGGCGATTCAGTATGCGCCTTATGGCGACATGGTTTACATCATCGAGGAGATGAAGGGTCCTGACGGCAAGACATACCGCGGGGTGCGTCAGCAGGTCGTAAAGGTCGGCGAAACGCGCGGCGATCGTGTCGCCATACTCTCGGGCGTTAAATCCGGCGAAGAAGTGGTCACTTCCGGAGTGTTCAAGTTGCGGCCCGGGGTTCATGTCCAAGTCAACAACAGCATCCTGCCCGAAAATAGCGAATCTCCGACCCCGGAGGACACCTAAGCGTGTGTTGGAGTTTCCATTGTTGTAAAATGCCAGCGATGAGCGCCACGCGGCGCCGCAACAGCTGAAGCCGATGAAAATCACCGACCTCTTTATCCGTCGGCCAGTCCTCGCGATGGTCGTAAACCTGCTCATACTGATTGCAGGGCTGGTTTCGATCAACACGCTCAACGTTCGCCAGTATCCGCGCAGTGATATCGCAGTGGTGACGATCAAGACGGCTTACATCGGGGCGAGTGCTGATCTGGTCCGCGGATATATCACCACTCCGCTCGAGCGCGTTATCGCGAGCGCTGATGGCATTGACTACATGGACTCTTCGAGCACGCAGGGCCTCAGCACGATAACCGTGCATCTGCGTTTGAACTTCGATACCAACGCCGCTCTTACGCAGATTCAGGCCAAAGTTGCTCAGGTGCGCAACGATCTTCCCCCGGAGGCGGAGGCGCCGATCATTGAAGTGGAGTCGAAGGATTCCGAATTCGCGGCGATGTACCTGAGCTTCTATTCGCAGGATCTCGACCAGAATCAAATCACCGACTTCCTCACCCGAGTCGTTCAGCCGCGGCTTTCGTCGATCCCCGGGGTCCAGCGGGCCGACATCTTAGGCGGCCGGGTATTTGCCATGCGAATCTGGCTCAAGCCGGACAAGCTGGCTTCTTTGAACCTTACGCCTGCCGAGGTCCACGCGGCTCTCCAGGCGAATAACTATCTTGCTGCTGTCGGCAAGACGAAGGGATCAATGATCGCGGTCAATCTCGTCGCTAATACCGATCTAAAGACCGCCGAGGAATTTCGCTCCCTGGTGATCCGTCAGGACAAAGGCGCCATTGTTCGCCTCGGCGACATTGCAGATGTGGTTCTCGGCGCCGAGTCCTATGATGACGACGTGCGATTCAGTGGTCAGAAGGCGACCTTCATGGGGGTCTGGCCACTGCCAAATGCCAACACCCTTGACGTAGTCAGAAATGTTCGCGAAGCGATGCCGGAAATTCAAAGCCGGCTGCCCGCGGGCATGCAAGCAGGGATTGCCTACGATGCGACGGTCTACATTGAAAGCGCGATCAAAGATGTCTTAAAGACCCTTAGCGAGACGTTGCTCATCGTTATCATTGTGATCTTCCTCTTCATGGGATCACTGCGCACGGTGATCATTCCGGTTGTTGCCATTCCGATTTCGCTGATCGGCGCGGTCTTCTTGATGATGCTGGCGGGCTTTACCATCAATCTTCTCACGCTCTTAGCGATCGTTCTCGCGGTTGGGCTTGTTGTCGATGACGCCATCGTGGTGGTCGAAAATGTCGAGCGCCATCTGCAGGAGGGAGAGAACCCGCTGGAAGCTGCCTTCAAGGGAGCCAGGGAACTGGTCGGTCCAATTATTGCCATGACCATCACGCTGGCGGCCGTTTACACCCCGATCGGAATTCAGGGAGGCTTAACGGGGGCGCTCTTCCGCGAGTTCGCCTTCACCCTCGCTGGCGCAGTCATCGTTTCCGGTGTGGTCGCGCTGACTCTCTCGCCGATGATGTCTTCCAAACTGCTGCGTGAGGGAGACGCCGAGAGGGGCTTTGCCGGGTGGATCAATCGGCAGTTCGACCGGCTGAGGAATTTCTACATGCGGGTGCTCGGTGTGACAGTCGGGCACCGCTGGGCAGTGATCGCCTTCTGCTCGGTGATTGGAGTTCTTTGGGCTCCCTTTCTCATGTTTTCGAAGAGTGAATTGGCACCGAATGAAGATCAGGGATTTATCTTCGGAATCGTCAAGGCGCCTGCGAATGCCACCCTTGACCAAGTGACGCTCTTTGCCGATGAGATTAACAAGGCATTCCGCTCGGCGCCTGAGGTGTCGAATACATTCCAGATAAGCAGTCCTACCGGTGGTTTCGGAGGTCTGGTCACGGTGCCTTGGAACGAGCGCGAACGCACCACCGAGCAAATCGCCGCCGAGTTGTTTCCCAAGACCGGCTCCATTGCCGGCTTGCAGGTTATCCCCATCACACCTCCACCTCTTCCTGGTGGTAGCAATTTTCCGATCGAGCTGGTAATCGCCTCCACTGTCGAGCCGCGGGAGCTTCTCGATGTGGCCAACAAACTTGTCGCGAAGGCCTTCGAGAGCGGAGTCTTCATGTTTGCGGATACCGACCTAAAGTATGATCAACCTCAAACCGAGATCGTCTTCGATCGCGACAAGGTCGCAGCGCTCGGACTAAACCTCCAAAAGGTCGGGGCGGACCTTTCCACGATGCTGAGCGGAAATTACGTCAATCGCTTCAGCAACCAGGGCCGCAGTTACAAGGTGATCCCGCAAATCAAGCGCACGGATCGACTGACCGTCGATCAGCTCAAAGACATCTATGTGAGCGGTCCAGATGGCCGGATGGTTCAACTTTCGACCTTTGCGACTTTGAAGAACACAACGGAGCCGCGCGAGCTCAAGCGTTTCCAGCAGCTCAACTCCGCCACGATCCAAGGCGCGATCTCGCCGGGTGTCTCGAAAGATCAGGCGCTGAAGGTTCTTGAAGATGAGGCGAGGAAGATCCTGCCTTCAGGCAGTGTCATCGACTACGCCGGAGAATCGCGTCAGCTGCGCAAGGAAGGGAACGCGCTGGTTACGACAATGGTCCTCTCCTTTATTTTGATCTTCTTGGTTCTCGCCGCGCAGTTCGAGAGCTTCCGGGACCCGTTTATAATCCTTTTCGGATCGGTGCCGCTGGCGCTTTCTGGGGCGTTGATGTTCGCCTTCCTGGGATTCACCTCGGTGAACATCTATAGCCAGGTGGGTCTGATCACGCTGGTCGGCCTCGTCTCCAAGAATGGCATTCTCATTGTCGAGTTTGCCAACCATCTGCAGGAGGAGGGGCTCGATAAGGTTCGGGCGGTAATCCAGGCAGCGGCGACTCGGCTGCGTCCAATTCTCATGACAACCGCGGCGACGGTGGCGGGTCACACTCCGCTGATCCTGGCCCACGGTCCTGGCGCAGCCGCCCGCAACAGCATTGGAACCGTGCTGGTGACCGGCATGATCATTGGGACGGCCTTTACGCTCTTCGTCGTTCCCGCCATCTATGTTGTCGTTGCGAGAACCCGCCAAAAGACATCCGAGCCAACTGTCTCTCTGCGGGACGAGGAGCCCGCTCTCGCTTCCTGAACAGTTGCTTCGGAAGCGCGCCTG
>DATDKN010000034.1:0-15207 GCA_036519995.1 Terrimicrobium sp.
ATGCGAAAAATATTCTCCAGCACCGGAAGGATCCCGCTGGCGAGAACCGCGGTGCCAAAACCGGTGCCAATCGCAGCAAGGCTCTGCCAACCGACCATCTTCCAGTGCGTCTGGGAAGGGTTTTCCCAGATCAAAGGTCCAATTTGACCAAAAGCAGCCGCCAGCACCCACATGGCGATGCCGACGTAGACGCCAGCCCGAATCAACCGACTGCGGCGACGCACCTGAATGGTGACATAGACAGCGATGAACCCGGTAATCAGAGAGATGACGAGGAATATCGGATCAATGCGTCCCACCAGCAGCGATCCCCACAAGCTCGCGAAAACCGCCGCGTAAAGCCCATGGTTCTTGCCGAGTAAGACCGAGAGAACAAGCGGAGCAAAGGCGTAGGGGACGAGGAGCGGAGCCAACTGGAGATCAATATTTCCGGCCGCAGCCTGGGCGAGGATGATCTTTATCGCGGCAAGCTGCACGAGCAAGACCCCAAAGATTAGTGCGATGCGAGAATTGCCCCCAAGGGTCTTCGGCTGATTAATCCAGAGCTGCGCGACCGCGGTGACAAAAATAAGAAGACAGAGCAAAAACTTCTTCGCCGGCTCTTCCTGCTGGCCGGTAAAGATCAAGGCGGCGAGACCGCCTACAAAGCCGCCCAAAATCAGCAGCCGGATGGGCCATGCACATTCGAGAGCTTCGGTGAACTTGCTATCGGTGACCGTTCGCCGGGTTTTGCCGCAGGCCATGCCTTTACCAACAAGCCGGCGGCGCTGGAAAAAGTTCCACATAGAGAAACGAGCCTCAACTAATACCTAGAATCGCTCCTCCTGCAATCCGCGATGTTCGCGATAGGCATGAACAATCGCCTGAACCAACCGATGGCGGACGACGTCGGTTTCGTCGAAAAACTGGAAGGCGATTCCTTCCACATTGCTCAAAGCCTCGACGGCCTCGATGAGCCCGCTGCGCTTGTTCCGCGGCAGGTCAATCTGGGTTCGATCCCCCGTGACCACGCACTTCGAATCCTGACCGAGCCGGGTCAAGAACATGAACATCTGCTCGGTAGTCGTATTTTGTGCTTCATCCAGAATAACAAACGCCTGGCTGAGCGTTCGCCCGCGCATATAGGCCAGCGGGGCGATCTCGATAACTCCGCGATCCATGTACTTCTGAATCTCCTCTACCTCAAGCATATCGTAAAGCGCATCATAGAGCGGACGTAGATAAGGGAGGATTTTCTCCTGAAGATCGCCCGGCAAGAAACCGAGCGCCTCACCTGCCTCTACGGCCGGGCGAGTTAGTATGATGCGACCGACTTTTTCCTGCTTCAGCGCGGAAACGGCCAAGGCCACCGCCAGGTAGGTCTTCCCTGTCCCAGCGGGTCCAATACCGAAGGTGATGTCCCGTGACTGCATCGCGAGGATGTAGGCCTTTTGCCCGTCGGTCTTCGGAACGATCGGAGGCCTTCGCGGGGAGGTTTGGATGCGCAGGTCAAGAAGCCGTCCTAACTCTGAGCCGCCATTTCTCCCGGCCGCATGCATAGCATAGCTAAACTCGGGCCTGCGGATGACTACGCCGCGTTTGCGCGCCTCATCCAACTGCTCGAAGACCTTGCGCGCCTTGCCGACACCATCCTCACCGCCCTCGATGCGCAGCCAACCATCGCGCGAGGTGACGCGCACGTCCAGCGCCGCTTCCAACTCGCGCAGAAGCTTGTCGTCCCCACCATAGAGTGCCTGGACAGCACGGGCGTTATCGAACTCGAGCGTGAGCGTTTCCAGATTATCTGTAGCCATAGACGAGCGCCCAGTTGGAGCGCTCTTGAGGCGACTTCTCCACAGTGACAATAGCGTAATAGGCCCCCGTTTTGGCTGGAGTGACTTTGGCCGCCGCGAAGCGGCCCTTTTGCCAGAATTCGGATTCTGCCAGCTTGCCGTCGGAGTCGTAAACATGCACCGTGATTACCGCTCCGCGGGTGTCGGTGGCCAGCCAGAACCAATATTCGTTGCCCCTAAACAGTTGGGCCGTCACGGCCTGCTGGTCCTTGACTCCAAGATCGCCGCCCCACGCGTCCTCGCGGATGGTAAATCCTTGCTTGGCGTAAGGCGCGGCAGCCTCCTTGGCGAACGAAAGAGCATCGTTCACCGTCGCCACAGCCAGGGGAACAGCCACGGCGAGTGCAAGCGGAACCAGAAGAGCTAATCTGGGCTTCACGACGGACTCAGGCCTCCTCGGAGGTGATCACGACGACGACCTCGTTGGTCATCTTATTGATTTTCTCAACGCTCGCCTGCGAGATGCCGCCCTTGCCGATCAGGGGTCGAATGTCGCGAAGAAGTTTCCGAACGCGCCCAACAAGATCCTCTTTCTTCAAACGCGAGCTCCGCATCTCGTCAATTCGCCGCGTGAAGTAGTTAAGCAACTCGGGCTGGTTCAGGAGCTCTGCTCCGGTCGCGGAGTAATTCTTGCCGACAATTGAGGTGAGTACCTCCGTTCCACGAATCCACCCTCCGATGCTCACGAGTTGAGCGAGATCTGCATCCCCGAGCTCCACCATCGCGGAGCGAACGTCTTGCAAGGCGCCGTCGAGTTCCTCGCGCACCGCTCGCCAGTTCTTCGAATCGGCCTTGTCCATGATGCTCTTGCTGCGGGCCAGCACGGCTTTGCGCACGTTGATTGCGTCGGCGAGGTTCAGCACTTCCTGGCCGATCTGTTTCACACTTTCCGAATTCTCAGCTTCGACGGCGACGAACCCGTCCGCGATCACTGTTCCAAGCAGAAGCGCCACCTGGGCACGGTTTCCAGTGTTCTTGCCGAGATTGTCCCGCATCTCGGCCTTCCAGTTCGGCGATCCTAACTTGTCGAGGACGCTGAAGATCTCGCTAGGAACTGGCACGACCACCTCATCAACGGCCGCAGCCGGGAATTTGGAGAGGTCAATTGATACGGGAGGAGTGGCTGCCGAAGGAATTTGCCCCAATGAACTCACCAAGGTGAGACCGTACGATACGAGGAAGAGGAGGCGTGACAGCATGAGAAATTAAGCTTCGCGTTGGAGCCGCAGCCCCGTTAAAAGCGCCGGCATCATTAGATGAAAGTTGAAAGAATACAATACCTTCTTGACGAGGCACGCAAGCAACGGTTGCTGGTCGTCGGGGACGTCATGTTAGACGAATTCGTCTGGGGAAAGGTCTCTCGTATTTCTCCGGAGGCACCGGTGCCGGTTGTAGAGGTCCAGAGCGAGTCGTTCTATCCCGGTGGGGCGGCGAATGTTGCGCGAAATCTCCGGCCGTTCTGCAACGCCGTCCAAATAAGCGGCATGGTGGGCCCGGATGCTGCCGCTGGCCGGCTGAGGAGTCTTCTGCACGACGAAGGCATCGCCACCGAGGCGCTCGTCGAGTCTGCCGAAATCCCAACGATCGTGAAAACGCGAATTATCGCGCGCCAACAACAAGTTGTGCGCGTGGATCGAGAGCGTCGTTTGCGTGCGCCGAAACCTGTCCACGAGACAGTGCTTCGGCGCCTCGAATGGTTGCTCCCCCAGGTCGAGGGAGTGATCTTTGAGGACTACGGCAAAGGATTTCTCACGCAGGATTTCGTTGATCAAGTTGGCGCGATGATCGCAAAGACCGGCAAGGTCTTTACGGCAGATCCGAACCCCGGCAATCCGCTGCGGTGGACAGGCGTGACAACGATCAAGCCCAATCGTGCAGAGGCTTTCGCCATGGCCGGAATGGTAGACCCGGGAGCGTCTGACAGTCCGCTTGAGGACAGCGCATTACTCCAAGCCGGGGCAGCTCTTCTTGAGAAGTTTGGGATTCGTTCGGTGCTGGTTACTTTGAGCGAGCACGGGATGATCTTGTTCGACCGTGAAAGCCCGCCGTATTACACCCCGACCCGCGCCAAGGAGGTATTCGACGTATCAGGCGCCGGCGACACGGCCATTGCCCTTTTCACCCTGGCTCTCTGCGCGGGAGGCACCCTGCAGGAAGCAGCCGAGATTTCCAACCATGGCTCCGCCGTCGTTGTTGGCAAATTCGGAACGGCCACCCTCACGCCGGATGAGCTCCTGGCCAGCTTCAAGAAAAACCACTTCTTCTAACCGCTGATGGATGAAGGCGAACATCTTCAAAAAAATCGAGCCGTCTTCCTCGATCGAGATGGCACGCTCATGGAGGAAATGCACTTCTCCGCGGATCTCTCCAAGGTGCACGCGATACCCGGCGCCGGCGAAAGTCTCGCCAACCTCCGCCGCCACGGCTGGCTCAATGTCATGATCACCAATCAAAGCGGCATCGCACGTGGATTTTTCACCGTCGAGGAATATGAAGCGGTCAATGCGGAGCTTTTCCGACAGCTCGGCGGCGGGATGGATGCAATTTACTTTTGTCCGGACCACCCTGAAAACGCAACTGCTCGTCGGAAACCTGGCATCGGGATGCTCGAGGAAGCTAAGCGCGATCATCGGATCGCAGTGGAGAAATCTTGGTTCATCGGCGACAAGGACACCGATATTCTTTGCGGCCGAAGGGCTGGCTGCAAAACGATCCTCGTCTTGAGTGGTTACGGCAAGAACCACCGAGATTGTGCTCCACATTTCATTGCGAAGGACATCGTCGAGGCGGCCCGGATCGTTCTTGCCGAAAAAACGTGAAGGCCGCCGCGATCATCCCGACACGCTGGGCGTCGACACGGTTTCCCGGGAAGCCGCTCTTTCCCATTCTTGGCAAGCCACTTGTCCAGCATGTTTGGGAGCGCTGCCAGGCAGCGAAAAGTCTCTCCGATGTGATCGTCGCCACCGATGACATGCGCATTGCCGAAGCTGCTTTCGCCTTTGGAGCAGCAGTCTCTTTGACCTCATCCAAACATCAGAGCGGGACCGATCGAGTTGCCGAGGTGGCTGCGCGGCTGCGCGGTTTCCGGCACATCATCAATGTGCAGGGTGATGAGCCGGCCGTCGAGCCACGCCTCATCGACCGGCTCGTTCACGTTCTTCAAAACGACCCCACCTTGGAAATGGTAACCGCCGCCAGCCCGTTTGAAAATGAGTCCGAAGCCGGCAATCCGAACAATGTCAAGGTGGTCACCGCGCGCGATGGCAAGGCTCTATATTTTTCGCGGAGTCGCATACCGTTCGAACGGGACGAATCTAGTTCGGCAGCCTCGCCACCGCTCTGGCACATCGGCATCTACGGATATCGCCGCGATTTTCTCGCGCGATTCGTTCAATGGAAACCAACTCCGCTCGAGCGCATCGAAAGGCTCGAGCAACTCCGCGCCCTCGAACAAGGTGCCGCTATTCATGTCATCCGCACCCGTCATCGGGCGCTGGGTGTCGATACGCCGGAAGACGTTGCCCGCGCCGAGGCCGCCCTCGCAAGCCGTCGCGCGACGACCTCCTGAAATCAGTTAAATCGAGACGCTGATAAGCTGCTTTTTGGCCGACGCTGAGAGCATTCTTCTGATCCGCCCGCTAGTCAGTTCCCCCCCTTGCCAATTCGCGGCCCTGCCATACACTCCCCGCACATGAAATACATTTTCGTGACTGGCGGGGTGGTGAGTTCCTTGGGCAAAGGACTTGCCGCGGCCTCGCTGGGCACGTTGCTCGAGCGGCGCGGCCTCAAGGTCGTCTTACAAAAGCTCGACCCGTATCTGAATGTCGATCCAGGCACGATGAACCCCTTCCAACATGGTGAAGTCTATGTGCTGGCCGATGGCGCAGAGACCGATCTCGATCTTGGACACTACGAACGTTTCACAAATTGCGTGCTCACGCGGGCCAACAACGTCACCAGTGGCCAGGTCTACGAAACCGTTCTCGCGAACGAGCGCCGTGGTGATTATCTCGGCAAGACCGTCCAGGTAATTCCTCACATCACCGATGAGATCAAGAATCGGATCCGCGCGATCGAGGCATCCTCCGAAGCCGATGTCCTCATCACGGAAATAGGCGGAACCACCGGTGACATTGAAGGATTGCCGTTTCTGGAGGCCATTCGGCAATTTCAGCTCGAGGCTGGGGTCGGTAACGTGCTCGTCATGCACGTGACATTGATTCCGTTCATCAAGGCCGCCGGCGAACTCAAGACGAAGCCGACTCAACAAAGCGTCGCCAAGCTCCGGGAGATCGGCCTGCAGCCGCAAGTGATCCTTTGCCGCACCGAGATGCCGCTCGACACGGAAGTTCGGCAGAAACTGTCTCTCTATTGCAACGTCCCGATCGAAGCGGTCATCGAAGCAGGTGACGTTGAGAATACCATCTACGAAGCGCCCCTCAACTTGCAGGCCGAGGGGCTCGATGAATACGTCTGCCGGATCCTGAATCTCCAAGCCAGCGAGCCGGACATGAGCGATTGGCGAAAATTCGTCGAACGCGTCGTCAATCCGAAGAAAAGCGTCCGCATTGCTGTGGTGGGCAAGTACATTGAACTTCAGGATGCCTATAAGAGCATCTATGAATCGCTCACGCACGCCGGAGCCGCCCATGATTGTGCGACGAATCTGGTGCTCGTCGATGCTGAAGATCTAGGAAAAGAAGGCGCCGACAAATATCTGCGCGGAGTGGCCGGCGTGCTCGTCCCAGGAGGATTTGGGGATCGGGGAGTGGAGGGCAAAATCGATGCAGCCCGCTACGCTCGCGAGTCGCGCACACCCTACCTTGGTCTCTGTCTCGGAATGCAAACCGCCACCATCGAATTTGCGCGCCACGTCTGCGGGCTGGAAAATGCCAACAGTACCGAGTTCGATCCGGAGACGCCCCATCCGGTCATCTGTATCCTTGAGGATCAAAGAGACGTCACCAGAAAGGGAGCCTCCATGCGGTTGGGAACCTGTCCGACCATGCTCGGCAGAAACACGCTTGCTCACCAAGTCTACGGGCGCGCGGAAATCCTCGAACGGCACAGGCACCGCTACGAATTCAACATGGAATACCGCGACATCATGGAAAAAAGGGGCTTCATCATTTCGGGCACATCTCCGGACGGCGCGCTAGTCGAACTGATCGAGCTCCAGAGCCATCCCTGGTTCCTTGCCTGTCAGTTCCACCCGGAATTTCAATCGAAGCCGAACGCTCCCCACCCGCTCTTTAAGGGCCTCATCGCCGCATGCCTCGCACATCAGGACTGAAACGCCCCGTCGCACGACCCGATTCGCAGCGGGCTGGGGGCGCGCCACCGACATTCTCCCACAGTCCCTAGAGAGCTGCTCATGCTCGAGCGCGTTTTTGTTCCTGTTGCCAGCAGACAATACGAAAGCATTGTTGGATTCCAGATTCTCCGTCGAACGGGAGAGCTCGTTCGAGAAGTGTTGCCGCCAAGCCGCTGCGCGGTGATCACCGATTCACATGTCGGCCCATTGTACGCCGACGTGGTCACAAGGTCCCTTAAACAAGCCGGATTTGAGCCGACGGTGATCGGGGTTGCCGCCGGGGAAGAATCGAAATCGATGGGAAGGGTGGAGACAGTCTGCAACCGAATGATCGAGGCGGGCCTGGATCGGGTCACCTTCGTGGTAGCACTTGGAGGCGGCGTTATCGGTGACTTGGCCGGATTCGTCGCTTCGATTTATTACCGAGGAATCCCACATGTGCAGATACCGACGACCGTGGTAGCCCAGGTCGACAGCGCCATCGGGGGCAAAACAGGAGTAAACGCACGTGAAGGGAAAAACTTGATCGGCTCCTTTCACCAGCCTGTTCAAGTCATTACAGATCCGGCGCTGCTTGCGAGCCTACCAGACCGGGAATTTAACGAAGGGGTCGCCGAAATAGTGAAACACGCGGTCATTCGAGACGCCGCCATGCTTGACGATCTGCCGGTGGCGATCGACTCCGATCCTGTCGGTTTGATCGCGCGAAACCAGCAGATCAAAGCGCAGATCGTCTCCGAGGATGAATTCGAGAAAACTGGTTTGCGGGCCCTGCTCAACTTTGGGCACACGATTGGCCATGCGATCGAAAATGCGGCAGGATACGGACGGTACCTTCATGGTGAAGCGGTGAGCCTTGGCATCTCCGCGGCACTCGCCCTCTCCGTCGAGAAAGCCGGCCTCCCCCTTAACCAGGCGAAAAAGGTGCGCGCCGCTTTGAGCGCGTTTGATTTGCCGACTCAGTTGCCAGAGGAAGTTTCCGGCGAGGCTCTGATGAACGCTCTGCGCAAGGACAAAAAGTTCGAGGCCGGATCCATCCGGTTTGTCCTAACGAGAACCCTCGGAAGCGCTTTCGTCTCCAAAGAGATTACCGAAGCGGATGTCCGGTGGGTCATCCAGAATCTCAAGGAAGCGGGATAATCGTCTCGGCAAGAACGTCGTAGACCTGAGATCCTGTGATGCGCGCATCTACGAATTCGCCCACGGGCGCACTGCGCTTGAGAATCACGCGGCAATCCACCTCAGGTGCATCGTGTTCGCTCCTGGCGATACGCGGCTGATCGACAAGAACGCGAACCGTCTCTCCCTTCTGTGCGGCGGCCAGCTCAGCGGCGATTCGTTGCTGAACTTGCATCGCTTGCCGATATCTGCGGTTCCTTATTTTGGCTGGCACCTGATCCGCCATCTTAGCGGCGCGGGAACCCTCCTCTTGCGAGTAGCAAAATATGCCAAGCCGCTCAAAGCGAGTCGCCTCGATGAAATCAAGCAAAGCGCCGAAGTGCTCCTCCGTTTCACCAGGAAATCCGACGATGAAGGTGGTTCGGATCGCCAGCCCGGGAATGCCGACGCGGAGCCGACAAATCAGATCCTCGATATGTGCCCGTGATGTTTCCCGCCGCATCGCGCCCAGCATGTCGGCATGAATGTGCTGCAAAGGCATATCCACATACCGCGCAACTTTCGGGTTACGAGCAATCGCCGCGATCAGCTCGTCACTCCAGTGAGCCGGATGGGTGTAGAGAAGGCGAATCCAAAACTCTCCTTCGATGCATGCAAGCTCATCGAGCAATCGGATAAGAGTTGGCCCCCGCCGGGAATCCACCGGCTGGCGCGATCCCGCCTTCTCCGGCCATAAATCCATTCCAAAGTAGGTGGTATCCTGACTGATCAGATTGACCTCCTTGACTCCCTCGGTGACAAGATTCCGCACTTCGGCAACTACCGAGTCAACCGTGCGGCTCCGGTGCCGCCCACGCATCTGTGGGATGACACAGAAGCTGCACGGATGATTGCATCCCTCGGCAATCTTGACGTAGGCAAGGTGGCTTGGAGTAAGTCGAAATCGCGTGGTGTCGAAGTCGGGTACGTAGCGGGATCGCTCCGAAATGAGGATAAGCGGACCCTTAGCCTGCCGAGCGGCCCAGACGCGGCGAAAAATCTCGCCGGCAGATGCGACTTCGTCTAGACCGACAAAAGCGTCCACTTCGGGAAGTTCGCGCGCCAGTTCGCGCTGATAGCGTTGCGCTAAGCAACCGCTAACGATTAGCTTTTGCTCCGGTCTCTGACGTGCCGCGAGGATTGCATCGATCGACTCCTTTTTGGCACTTTCAATAAAGCCGCAGGTATTAACGACCAACACATCCGCCTCGCCGGCATCGGATGTAACCTCAAAGCCGTCCGCACGTGCACTCCCAAGCATGATTTCGGCATCGACAAGATTCTTGGCGCAGCCCAGACTAATCATGCCAACCTTTGGAGGTCGGCTTTCTGCGAAAGCCCCAGCCATTCGTGGACCTAGCGAAGATGACTGCCGTGACCGACGTCGGTTCCGACCAGAAGCGCGGCCTCGGCTTCAGCCGGGCCATTTCCGCTAATAGGAACCTCAGTTGACGGCGCCGTGCCTTCCTCTTGGGGAGCGGCGTTCGGATCCGAGATCGTTGGGGCACCCAGCGACTCTGGGACGTCCTGGACATCCGGAACCGTCAAGATTGCCTTGTCTTCCAAGGCCATGCGATTGAGGCCTAGCCGTTCAATGTCGCGGATAGTCGTCCAGACTTTGAGACCGCCAACGCTAAGGAGGAGCAGCAGAGCAGCCGCGACCACTCTTCGGGCGAGGCGTTTGCGCCGACGAAACGGACGAACATTCGTTCGCATGTAGTCGCAAGCAGCCTCCTGCAAGTACTGATAACCCTCGGTCCCGCATTCGCCAGCGTCCGGGAGCAGAGGGCGAATTCGGGAAATTGGAATCCCGAGATATTTGGCGTAGTCCATGGCGAACATCCGCGCGTAACTCGGATGTGCAAACCGGGAAAGATCGTCGCGCTCGATCTCGCGAAGACGCTGAATACGAATATGGGTTTCGCTCGAGACTTTCTCAAGCGTTAGACCGCGCTTCTGGCGAACGGCGGCAAATTGCGCTCCGAGCGATCTGGACCCATCCCTGCCTCTTGCCGCGACACCTTCTCTCATTGCCAGAAAGTTGTGAAAAATAGCTAACTAAGCCTGCTCACCGCTGTTCCGGAGCAAAGATTAGCTGAAGCAGGTCACACAACGCTTCGCTGACATACTTCATACTTTCCTTATTATCTCTTAATTCAAAAATACAAGGGAAATTGAAGACCTTGCAGTATTTTTAAGGCAAAGTATCCAAATCGACGAGGATTTCGCGGTCCTTGGCTCCGTCCCGTGGCCCCACAATGCCACGCTGTTCAAGCACATCGACAAGGCGAGCGGCCCGTGTGTATCCCAGACGCAGGCGTCGTTGAAAAAGTGACGTCGAGGCCCTGCGTTCCTGTTTCATAATTTCGAGAACTTTGCGGAGAAGTTCCTCGTCTTCTTCGGTCATGTCTTCCTCGGGCGGAGGGCTGTTGAGCTTCTCATGAATGCTCGCCTCGAAGGTCGGCTTACTCTGGGAACAGACGTAGCCGACTAGCCGTCGTATTTCCTCGTCGGTAACCAGCACACCTTGTGCACGCACCAAGGTGGACGTTCCGGGAGGAAGGTAGAGCATATCACCCTGTCCCAGAAGCTTCTCGGCCCCTTTCTGGTCAAGGATTACCCGGCTGTCCAAACCAGAAGCCACCTGGAAGGAGATCCGGCTTGGGATGTTCGCTTTGATGATGCCTGTGACGACGTCGGCGCGCGGCGTCTGGGTTGCCACGATCAAGTGAATGCCGGCTGCGCGGGCCATTTGTGTGATCCGCGCAATCGCGCCTTCAACATCGGCCGGAGCCGTTTGCATCAGATCGGCTAACTCATCAACAATCACGACAATGTAAGGCATGCGATCTGGAATGACTAAATCCTCATTCCGAAGCACGCTGACTTCGGGCTCTTCCTGAGCGGAATCTTCCTCATCGCTCGGAACAGCCTGCTTTCCTTCAAAGTCTTCGCCCAAAATCTCTTCGGCATCAGATTGCTCTTGGGATTTTGGCAGTGGACGATCATTGAAACCAGCAATGTTGCGGACGCCGGACTTGGCAAAGATCTGGTAGCGTAGCTCCATCTCGTCAACGACCCAGCGAAGTGCCAGTAGCACTTTCTTTGGATCTGTGACCACCGGTGTCACCAAGTGAGGCAGGTCATTGTAGACCTGCATCTCCACGACCTTCGGATCAATCATGATGAAGCGCAGTTCCTCGGGCGTGTATCGAAAAAGCAAGCTCGCGATCATCGAGTTGATACAGACACTCTTGCCGCTGCCCGTCGTGCCCGCGACGAGGCAGTGAGGCATTTGGGCGAGGTCGGCAATGATAGTTTGGCCATAAACGTCTTTGCCCAGGGCAAGAGGGAGTCTGGCCGCCGAGTGCTCCCAGTCCACGGTTTCCAAGACTTCACGCAGGGCCACCTTTACCTTGGTGGGGTTGGCGATCTCAATTCCTACTGTATCCTTGCCCGGAATCGGGGCCAGGATGTTGATTCGTTGGGCGCGAGTCGCTCGGGCGATGTCGCGCTCGAGGCTGGTGATCCTATCTACCCGCACTCCACTGTCGGGATATACCTCAAAGCGCGTGATTGTCGGTCCGCGGGTAATGTCTCCCGCCTTGGCGCGGATGCCGAAATGCGCCAACGTCTCTATAATGACGCCCTGGACCGCTCGCAATTCGTCGTGATCGGCCGGGCGCCGTCCAGCCTCGTCCAGCGGATCGAGGAGGTCAATCAACGGCAGGTGATAGTTCTCCAGGCGCAATCCACTGAGGCTCGGCTTGGGCTCCCCCTTCTTCTTCCGTCCGCCTTCGATCTCCGCCAACGAGGGACGCTTCTCCAGCGGGAAGGTGGCATCGATAATGCGTGGTTCGGGAATCTCCGGCTCCGGCGGTTCCGGAGAGCGCGGTAGACTACTTTCCCCCTTCTTCTTGAGCTTGCGCTCGAGCTTTTCAGCCTGCCGCGACAATTTGCGCCTTTCGAATTCCATCCGCTCGGTCTCTTCCATCGCCGCGAGACGTCGCTTTTCCCGATCAGCGAAAAACGCCTGGATAGCCGACCAGCCGCGTTTGAGCACGTTGACCGGATGAAAGCCGATCGCCAGGACCAGGCTGGTCAGGTAAATGACACCGAGCACCACCGGCGCGCCGACTTCACCAAGCGATGCACCGAAGACCCGCTCGCCCACCCACTTGCCAAGCCAACCTCCGGCTCCCTCGATGTGGAATCGCGTCTTCCAGTCCGTAAAGAACCAGTCTTGCAACTGCAGTAGGCACGCGCCAGACAAAGTAAAGAGAAAGCTCCACCCGAGTCGCTCCCGGATCAGAAAATCCCTCGTTGTCAGCTTGGCAATGCCGTATCCGGCGAACACTATGATCCAGAGATACGAGGCTGCTCCAAAGAAAAAGTAGAGATAACCCGCCGCGACGGCACCAACAATGCCGCAGAGATTATGAACGATGGGACTGCGGACGTTACTATCATAAATTAGTTTGGCCCAGGGCGGCAGATCACTCGGCTGATAGGAAACGAGCGCGAGGAAAAGCAAGATGGCAAGACCCGTCAGCACGAGCCCGAGCGCGGCATCCCAGGTTCCATAACCTTTCGGTTTGTTGGCCATCAAAATTTCGATTCTCGCGAAAATCGCCAAAGCCGCAAGCACCGCGAAAGCTTGCAAAAGGAATTGCGAAGCGTCCCTTGCTCGGAGAAATAAGAGGTATGGCCACTACAGAACCCGTCATTTTCGAACCTCTCGCCATGGAACGTGTATGGGGAGGGCGCCGCCTCGAAACCCTCTATGGAAAATTTCTCCCGCAAGGGGTGCCAATAGGAGAATCCTGGGAAATTGTTGATCGTGAGGATGCGCAAAGTGTCGTCCATACCGGACCTTACCGCGGAACAACCTTGCATGAACTCTGGAACTCGAAGCGGGAAGAAATTTTCGGCAGCGCCTACTCGGACCATGATGCGCCGCGTTTTCCCATCTTGATTAAGCTTCTCGACGCGCGCGAGCGACTCTCAATCCAAGTCCACCCACCCCTGCAGATGAGCGCGACCCTCGGAGGCGAACCAAAGACGGAGATGTGGTATTTCGCAGACACCGAACCGGGTGCGAACATTTACGTTGGCCTGAAGGCGGGCGTGACGCGGGAGCAATTCGAAGCCTTGCTTCGCGAGGGTCGAGTCGAAGAGGCGGTTCATGTCATCCCGGTGGAAAATGGCGATAGCATTTTCATCCCGAGCGGCCGCCTCCACGCGATTGGCCAAGGGAATGTCATCGTCGAGGTTCAACAAAACAGCGATACCACCTATCGGGTCTTCGACTGGAATCGCACCGGTCTCGACGGGGCGCCTCGCAAACTCCACATCGAAGAATCGATGGCCTCGATCGATTTCAATGATTTTGAACCCAAGGCTGATCACATCGAACAGGGCGTGATCGCAGAATGTCCCTACTTCAAAGTCGAGAAAATCTCGCTCGGTTCGCCGATTGCGGCCAGCTCCGATGGGAGCTTTGCCATCTTCAGTGTCGTCGCGGGAGGTGTTTCCGTTGCCGGAACAAAATTCGCGCCCGGCAACTTCTTTTTGGCGCCAGCCTCCATCGGCGATGCCGCCGTCGAGCCTACAGAAGAAAACACCCAGGTCTTGAGGAGCACTCTTCCGCTCGCCGCCTAGGGCTGGTCCAGCTAAAAGAGAAATGCGGAATCGGCCGCCCCGGGGAAGACTTCGGAGCTTGTGGGGGGCGCTTGGAGAATTTTCGAATGATCGTAGCGGGCTCGTGATTATCTAACGCCTTAAGCCCCGAGATATGCTTCCCGGACTTGTGTGTTCTGAAGCAGTTCCGCACCGCTGCCGGTCAGTGAGATTCTCCCGTTTTCCAGGACCGCCGCCCGTTGGGCGAGACGCAGCGCAAGATTTGCATTCTGCTCCACAAGCAGAATGGTTACCCCAGTCTCATTGATATCCCGAATGACCTTGTAAATTTCCTTCACTAGTTTGGGTGCCAAGCCCATCGAGGGTTCGTCGAGCAGAAGAGTGCGAGCGTTGCTCATGAGCGCGCGGGCGACGGCGAGCATCTGCTGCTCGCCGCCCGAAAGAGTCCCGGCGGCTTGGTCGCGGCGCTCACGAAGGCGCGGCAAAAGTCCAAAGACACGCTCCATATCGCGCGCGACGCCTTTCCGATCGGCGCGAACCCACGCCCCCAAGCGCAGGTTCTCGCTTACGGTCAAATTGCCGAAAATTCCCCGCCCTTCCGGAACGTGGGCCATACCCAAGGCGACGATTCGGTCCGGCGCGACGCCATCCAACTCTCGTCCCCCAAAGCGAACGCGACCGTCATGGCGCAGAAGTCCCGAGATCGCCCGGAGGGTGGAAGTTTTCCCCGCTCCATTTGCACCGATCAGAGTGAAGACCTCTCCTTCAAGGACTTCGAACGAAATGCCCTTCACCGCATGGATGTCCCCATAGGAAACCTTCAAATCCTCGACCGAGAGCGCGCTCATTCGTCGGCCTCACCGAGATATGCCTCGATAACTCGCGGGTTGTCGCGGATCTCCTTGGGGGTACCTTCGGCGATAGTTTGGCCGAAATCGAGCACGGTGATTCGATCACACAGATTCATAACCAAGTGCATGTGGTGCTCGATGAGAACCAGCGTCAGTTGGAATTCCCGGCGCACCCAGCGAAGAAATTCCGTTAGCGTGGCCGTCTCCGCCGTGTTCATGCCGGCAGCGGGTTCGTCCAAAAGAAGCAGATCGGGCTTGAGGGCGAGGGCCCGAGCTATCTCAAGACGCCTCTGGGAACCATAAGACAACTCACCGGCCAGCGAGTGGGTATGCTCGGCCAGGCCGAAAGGCTGCAAGAGGCGGAGGCTCTCGTCAATGGATCGCCGCTCATTACGAGCTTGCCGCGGCAAAC
>DATDKN010000035.1:0-2531 GCA_036519995.1 Terrimicrobium sp.
CCGCCGATCGAAGAGGAGATCATGGCGATAACGATAAGGTAGAGACCTGTCGTGATCTTGAAGGTGGTGGCAGAAACTCCTGAACCCGTCCAAGGTGAAACCATGCTGAGACCGAGGCCGGTGCCGAACGCGAGCAGCACAAGGGTCATTGCACAGGCAGCGACCGCGCCGGCCACAATGGAAGGCCACGACACACCCGCAAGCGATGAGCCCGACGCGTCTTTGGGGGCAACCACGACAGTATCGATCATTGATTTCAAGCTCCGAAGGGACGGCGCGCCTCGCGCCATCTGACAAAATAATGTGCGTGAGGGGCAGCGGTTCCTAAGCATCGGAACTTTGTGCGCCCATACCGGTTTTACCCGCCGGCTATAGGGGCAAACATGAGCGGTAAGAAGCAGGCTAAAGAGCCCTCGAGCGTGTCCAAGTTCTTTGGCGATCTCGCCAACAGGACATCGCTCGCAGCAGGCCGTGCGTCGACCTTTATTCTGGCGGCGGGTGTCGTCATCTTGTGGGCTGTCAGCGGCCCGCTCTTCGGCTTCTCCGACACATGGCAGCTGGTGATCAACACCGGCACGACCATCGTGACCTTCCTGATGGTGTTCTTGATCCAGAACTCGCAAAACCGCGACAGCGCGGCCATTCAGGTCAAGCTTGACGAGCTTATCCGTGTGGGTGCGGCACGGAATTCGCTGGTCGGCATCGAGCACCTCACCGACGATGAGCTGGAAGATATCCGAAACAAATGCGAGGCAAGGGCGAGCGCCGAAAAGTCGGGCGACGAGACACTCGATAAGACGCGACAGTCGGCGCGGCGCGCGGCCGACAGGATTGCAAGTTGATGCGCGCCGCGGCAGGGGGCAAATCTGAAACGTCGCCTGCCGAAAACATTGACGCGATCCTGCGGGTTGAAAAGCAGGACAAAGAGGCGCTGGCAGTCCATCACCGCTTCTTCCACTGGATCGGGTGGTTTGTCGGCACGATTCAGTTTGTCGCTCTCCAGTGCGCGTTCGTGTTATGCTGGATCGTCTTCAATCTCAATTTCACGCACCAACCCTTCGATGAATATCCGTTTCCCTTGCTGGCGACGATTCTCGCCCTGGAGGCCGTTCTCCTTACTTCCTGCGTGCTGATCCGCCAGAGCACCATTGACCAGACGCTGGAGCGGCGCGATCACCTCGAACTCCAGATCAACCTCCTTGCCGAAAAGGAAGCGACCCGGTCTTTGCGGATCTTGCAGCGGATCGCGAAAAGACTGGATGTCGATAATCACGAGGATTGCGCACCGGAAGAGCTCGCCCGTGAAACCTCAGTTGACGAAATCGCCCGGGATTTGAGAAAGCGTGAGAAAAGCGAAAAGCAGCACGATCAGAGCGAAGGCGGACCTACCAGGCCCGCGGCGAGGTGAATCCACGAGCGGAGCGAAAGAGTTACCGGTAAATCTTTGAATGAGACATCAAGCGTGGAGCAATGCGCTTCCATGATGGTGCGGACACCGGCTTTTTGCCCCGACCTTTGGATCGCTCGACTTCCGATCCTCCCCCGAAAGCAGACATCCAGAAGGCAAGCAGGCATGTCTAAAAGTGCCAATTGCAGACCTCAGCGGCACTTCCGTATTTCGGTCACCTGATGTAGCGTGATTGGAGAGCTGCCACCGGGACGTGCCGAGGTCCCGAATTTTTCTAACGACAGCGTCAATGCCGTCGACAGGCATTTGCACCTAGATAGACCGATGGGCTTTTTTGCCGGTGCTACCAGCACCCGCACGGTCGTATGCACCAACCGCGGCGAAATCTTTCAATGATCATGGAGGAAAGTTATGAAAACTCATCACACTGTGACGTTGGCAATGCTCGCGGGCTTCGGACTTGGCGCGTTCGCGGTTCAGGGGCTTCACGCCCAAGCCAAGCCCCCGGTCTACCAAGTCGTTGAAATCGATATGTTGGACCCGGAAGCGTATGTGAAGGACTACGTCCCAAAGGCTCAGGCTGCGATCAAAGCGGCTGGCGGCAAATTCCTTGCCGCCGGAGGCAAGACCACCACGATCGAAGGAGAACCGCCGAAATCGCGCGTTGTCATTCAACAGTGGGATAGTCTCGAAAAAATCCAAGCTTACCGCAATTCGACGGCCTTCAAGGACCTCCTACCGCTCCGCGACAAGCTAGGAAAATTCCGTAGCTTCGTCGTTGAGGGCATTCCGGGATAACCGATTGATTGTCGCAAGATCGAGGCCGCCGGAGTTGGCGGCCTCGTCGCTAATACGACGTTCCGGCCCGGTTCGTTGAGGTCCGCTTAGGGTTACAGACCTTTGACGCGCCCACCGTCCAGTCCGTCTTACTCGTGTGACCGGACATCGACCGCCTGACTAGGCAGGTCCTTTCGTGCCACCAGCGGACATGCCCTCACAGCCTTTCCTTGTGGCCTTTCTCGATGATGTCCTGCATTTGCTCGACGCTGTGCTGTGTCTTGGCGTGAGCGACCAGCGTTGCCGCAAAGGATGGCACGGCGGTTGGCTCGCCCCATGTATCGGG
>DATDKN010000036.1:0-3557 GCA_036519995.1 Terrimicrobium sp.
GCCGAGCGGATTACGATCTACCACTCTACACCGACTGTATTTCGGCATTTCCTGCGCGCCGTGCCCGACAAGGGTGCGCTCAGCGGAATTCGAATCGTTGTGTTGGGAGGCGAGCTGGTCCTTTGGCAGGATCTCGAGCTGTTCAAGAAGCGCTTTTCCCCAGGATGCCTCCTCGTCAACGGATTTGGCCAGAGCGAATACTCATTTTCACTGCAATATTTTGTCGATCACCAAACGGAGGTCGCCGGTGATTCGGTTCCAATCGGCTATCCGGTCGATGAAACTGAAGTCGCGCTTCTCGATGCCGAAGGGCATCCAGATCAGGTCTTCGGCGAAATTGCCATTCGCAGCGCTTATCTGGCTCCCGGATACTGGGGACGGCCCGAGCAGACTGCTGCTGCTTTTCGCGAAGGACCCGGCAGTGCAAATTCGCAAACATACCGCACGGGTGACCTGGGCAGATTGCGAGCGGATGGAACCATTGAGTTTGTTGGCCGCAAGGACTTTCAGGTTAAGATTCGTGGCCATCGGGTGGAGCTGGGTGAGATCGAGACCGCGCTCCGCGCGCACCCGGAAGTCGAGAGTGCTGTCGTCATTGCGAGGTCTTCGCCCGAGAACGAAGTCCAGTTGACCGCCTATGTTGTTCCAAGGCATCGCAACTCTGCGCGCAGCGATCAACTGCGCGACTTCCTCGCCAGAAGCCTTCCGGATTACATGATTCCGTCGGTGATCATGATGCTCGAGACTCTTCCGCTAACCCCGAATGGAAAAATTGACCGCAAGGCCCTCCCTGTCCCCCGGCCCGAGACTTCCCAGCAGCCCGTGGCCCCGCGAACTCCGGTTGAGGTCGCCTTGGCGGACATCTGGAAGGAAGTCTTGCGAGTCGAGGAGGTTAGCATTTATGACGACTTTTTCGCCCATGGCGGACATTCTCTCATCGCAACGCGTCTTGTTTCACAGATTCGTGACAGATTCGATGTGGAGGTTCCGATACGGGCCGTTTTCGAAAAGCGAACAATCGAGAAGCTCGCGCTCTACATCGCGGAATTGCAAGCCGAAGCCGCTGCCCCGGACGAAGTCGAAAAGTTGCTCGCGGAATTGGAATCCCTGCCTTAGACGCAGGGCTTCTCAGCGTCGCTTCAGCGCTGAACTTTCGAACAATTTAACGCGCCGGGATGTAGCGAACCGTAATCAAATCTCTCAATATGGCTGACCTCAGTGAACGAATTGCCGCCCTTCCACCAGAGAAACGGGCGCTTTTGGAGCAGCGGCTCTTTGGAGCCCGAGACAGAGGCGAACAGCGCGTTGAACCGGTGGGAAAAACAATTACGCGCCAGCTACGTCCTGAGCGACCGCCGTTGTCCTATAGCCAACAGCGAATTTGGTTCCTGGATCAGTTGGAAGGATCCACCGCCGAATACATCCTGAGCCAGGCCGTCCGTCTCGAAGGCGAGTTGGATCGCGAGGCGCTCGAGAAGGCAATTCAAGCCTTAGTCGACCGCCATGAAACCTTGCGCACGCGATTTGACGACCTGGAGGGAGAACCCTTCCAGGTCATTGAGCCGAAACTCCGCCTTTTTCAGCCTTTTGTGGACTTGACCAATTTAGAAGAGCGGCTGAGGGAGCCGGCGAGCAGGGAGGAGCTGAGCAAAACTTCCGAAGAGCCATTCAATCTAAGAACAGGTCCGCTGATACGAACGAAGCTCCTTAGACTTGAGACTCACAGCCATATCCTTTTTATCGCGTTTCACCACATTATCTCGGATGGCTGGTCGATTGGCGTCTTCAATGAAGAACTCAGCGTGCTCTACAAAGCTTTCCGCAGAGGACACGAGAGTCCTCTCGAATCGTTGCCGCTGCAATACGCCGACTACGCCGTGTGGCAGCGCAGTCATTTGCAGGGCGACGAGCTCGAGAAGCTGCTTTCTTTTTGGCGAACTCAACTGACCGACATTGCAAGCGTTCAGCTGCCTAATGATCGGCCGCGTCCCGACCGCCAGATTTTTGACGCGGCGTTCCAAGGGCGCACGCTGCCCCGATCACTCTGCGACAATCTTCGAAGTCTAAGCCACGGCGAAGGGGCTACGATGGCGATGCTGATCTTGGCAGTCTTCAAGCTGCTTCTACATCGTCTCGCCGGCCAGGACGATATCGTCGTGGGCACGCCGGTTGCGGGTCGGAATCGCCGTGAGACCGAGCCGCTTATCGGCTTCTTCGTCAATACCGTCGTGCTGCGCACGGATCTTAGCGGCGACCTTACCTTCCGACAGCTACTCCAGCGTGTGCGGACAACTGCTTTAGAAGGGTATGCTCATCAGGAAGCGCCTTTTGAAAAACTCGTCGAGGTTCTCAACCCCGAGCGCAATCTGAACCGTCACCCTCTCTTTGAAATATTCTATAACTACGTAAACCTTGCCCAGATCCCGCAGCTTATTATTCCCGGGGTGTCTGTGCAGCCTCTCGGGGTTGACCACGTTCTTGGAAAATTCCCAATCTCTTTTTATGTCAAGGATGGGACCGAGGGGATCGATTTGAAGCTTGTCTATCAAAGCGCTCTTTTTTCCCGCGAGCGGATCGAACATTTCTTGGATCAACTGGAATCCTTGGTCGCACAGGTGGCGGAGAACCCCGATCAGCAGATTCAGAGTTACTCGTTGGTCACTCAGAAAGCGCGCTCATTACTTCCCGATCCGACAAGACCTCTTTCGCAGCCAGAGCAAATGCCCGTCACCCAACGGATCCTCGCGAACGCGGAACGCCACCCCGAACGAGTGGCGGTCCGGCAGGAGGGTCGGCAATGGACCTATGAGGAATTGGCGAAGGCGGCCAAGGAGATCGCGGGGCTCCTGGACCGGCGTGGCGTTCAACCGGGAGATGTCGTTGCGATCAGCGGACAACGATCATTCGGTCTGATCTCCGGCATGTTAGGAATCTTACTCGCGCGGGGCGTGCTCCTTACTCTCGATTCTTCGCTGCCTACCACACGGCTCAGCCTCATGCTCGAGGCCGCCTCAAGCAAGCATTGGCTGTCAATTGATGGTCCAGATGGGATCAACGCCAATGCCCGCGAAGACTTCCGGGCGATGACCATGATAAGAATTTCGTCCGAAGGAAGAGGTCTTGACAAGCATCCCGTGATGCCCCCAGAGGCGATCTTTAGTGAAGTCAACTCGGACGACCCAGCTTACATCTTCTTTACCTCGGGCACGACGGGTCAACCAAAGGGAATCCTGGGCACACACAAGGCACTTAGCCATTTTCTGGAATGGGAACGCCAGGTCTTAGACGTGAACGTTGATGACCGGGTTGCTCAACTGACCGGACTTTCCTTCGACGTGGTCCTACGGGATATCTTTCTGCCCTTGACGGCGACTGCAACACTTTGTCTGCCCGATATCTCCCTCCTCCCGCAGGGGAATGAGGCGATCCCCTGGATGCGGCGTGAACAGATTACCATTCTGCACACCGTTCCGTCATTAGCAACCACATGGCTTGACACCTTGGACTCGCAGGAGGGATTGCCCGATCTCCGCTGGGTGCTATTCGCCGGAGAGCCA
>DATDKN010000037.1:0-6980 GCA_036519995.1 Terrimicrobium sp.
GATTAGAATTGTTACGAAGAAACCGCCGGGGTCTTTACCAGGAACCAGGAATTTGGCAAGCGCGCCGGCAATCAGCCCTAGAAAGATCCAGGAGATAATTCCCATATAGCTGCATCATATCCTGCAACGGAATTAGACTTCAAGCTTAAAAAAGCGCCGCGGAGAGCGTCCGCTGGTTAGGAATAATTAGCACAGAATGGCTGCGTAGTAGAGGGAGAGGAGTTCGCCTGTCGTTAATCTGAGCGTCTTAGCGTTGCCGCGCTGGCATTTGTCTGCCTAACAGTTCAAGCGAAAGCCTTAGAAGACGGTGGGCTCGCCCTCATTGAGGAGCCGAATCTTATCAAGGAGTTGAAGTTCAAGGGCCTTTTCGAGGAGGCGGCGCGGCGGCTCATGCAAGGGTTCGTAGCTAAGGCGGAAAGTGCCAAAATGCATGGGGATCATCATCTTGGCGCGCAGCTCCCGAAACGCCTGCAGAGCCTCCTCGGGATTCATGTGAACATCCCTTTTCGTGGGCGCTTCATAGGCGCCGATGGGAAGCAGGGCCAACTCGATGTTGGCGCGCTTACCGATCTCTTTAAATCCGTCAAAGTAAGCGGTGTCGCCACAGTGAAAGATCGTCCTTCCCGCATACTCGATGAGAAAACCTCCGAATCCTCTGTGGCTATCGTGCAGAATTCGCGCCCCCCAGTGACGCGCAGGGGTCAGCGTTACCTTGAGCGTTCCATGTTCAAAACTTTGCCAATGGCGCAACTCGTGGACGCGATTAAATCCGAGTCCGTGGACGAGGCTACCGACATGCTCGGGGACGGCGATCGGTTGATCGCTGGCGACCGCGCGAAGCGTGCGGCGGTCCAGATGATCAAAATGGGCATGAGTGACCAGAACCAGGTCGATCGCGGGCAGGTCGCGAAGTTCGATTCCCGGATGTTTGATGCGCTTGATGACCTTGAGCCATTTAGCCCAATTTGGGTCGATGAGGACACTGTGCTCGGGAGTTTGGATGAGGAAGGAGGCGTGCCCGATCCACGTCACGCAAATCTTTCCTGCCGGGAGCTCTGGAAACACCGGCTTCATGCGATGACCATGGCGCTTGGTGAAGAGAGAAGGAATGACCACCTCGGAAAGAAAGTTCCGCTTGTGCCATCCTTCGCCGAGCCGCATATCCACGTGATTTTGCGGCTTTGCGCGCTTTCCTGTTCTCAACAATCGGCGCACCATAGGCTTGGAACGAGTCTGAAATGATTTCGAGCAAAAAGCAAATGCTGCGCGCAAAAATGAAGGAGGCGGTCCGCAGCTTCCCGGGAAAGTCAGTCGCGTCGAAAAATTTGCGCGAGCATCTTCACAGTTTCTCGCTCTGGAAGTCTGCCAAGGTCGTCTTCGGTTTTACGTCGCTCGCGGGAGAGCCTGACTGGATGGGAGGGGACTTACCTCCCGAGAAGATTTTCGCATATCCGCGAGTGGGAGACGACGGACTGCTCGTGTTCCTATTAGCGTCTGAGTTTCAGACCGGAGCTCTTGGCATTCGCGAACCGGTGGGCGCGACGATGGCGCCGTCGCCAGACCTTGTCCTCGTGCCGGGTCTCGCCTTCGACACCACGGGGGCGCGGCTGGGTAGAGGCAAAGGGTTTTATGACCGATGGCTGGCGGCGAACCCGACTGTCCGCGCCGTGGGCATCTGCTTCAAATGTCAGATAGTGGAAAGTCTTCCGTTCGAAGCCCACGACGCGCGGGTGACCGCGATCGTGAGCGAGGAGGGAGTTCTCGTGCCTTGAGACGATGATAATTCGTCGCATCTGGTCGTAGGAGGAGGTCAGCTTTCTCAGCGCCGATCTTTGCATCGATAACGGCGCGTCGCAGGAGGATCAGAGAGGCCATGGCGTCGGAAAGCGCGTCGTGCCAGCGGAACGCGGGAAAAGCTGTGCGGAGGTCGTCTTCCAAGCCGAGATCCTGGACGAGATCGCCCAGCGCAAAGGAATTCTTCTCCGGCCAGACAGCTCGGGAAAGCTTGAGAGTATCCACCCATGGTCCAAAGCCGTGAAAAGGAAAGGCGCGCAGGAACCGTCGCTCGGTCGCGGAGCCATGGGCGACGAGCCAGCGATCGTGCAGGAGGTGGTGGATCTTGGGCCAGAGTTCGGGCAAGCGCGGTGCGCCGGCAAGATCCTTTGCGCGAATGCCGTGGACCTTTTGCGCTGCCCAGGTGATCGGCTCTTCCGTAAAAAGGAAGCTACCGAAATTTTCAGAGATCTCGAGTTGATGCATCAGCGCGATCCCAATTTGCACGGGCACTTCGGTGCTTCCTCGGCGAATGCCGGCGCTCTCAAAATCGATGGCCGCAAACGAAATCTCGGCGACAGTCATGCGGCGCGACCGGCCGCAGCCCGGCGGAGCTTTGGCAGCGGCATACTCGGCGATCTCGAAATGATCTAGGCTCGGAAGCCGGAGAGCAGTTCCCTGGTCGTCTGCCAATCCATGCAAGCGTCGGTTATCGAGACGCCATACTGCAGTGCCACCGGATCATGGCCGAGCGATTGGCCGCCAAAATTCAGATGACTCTCGAGCATAGCACCGATGATTTCGCGGCGCCCTGAAGCGCGCTGGTCGATGATGCTTTGCCAGACGTGCGGCTGGCGGCGGGGATCTTTGCCGGAGTTTGCATGGCTGCAATCGACCATGAGCATCGGGCGCAGACCGCTCTTTCTAAGCACTTCACATACCCCCGCAACCTGGTGTGGTTCGTAGTTGGTGCCTTCACGTCCTCCGCGAAGCACGACATGGCTGTCGGGATTGCCGGTCGTTTTGATAATACTGGTCGCGCCGTCCTGATCGATTCCGAGAAAACTATGGGGAGACCGTGAGCTCTTCATGGCGTCGATGGCCGTTTGCACACTGCCGTCGGTGCCATTCTTGAATCCCACGGGCATCGAAAGTCCACTGGCCATCTCGCGATGAGTTTGCGATTCGGTGGTGCGTGCACCGATCGCCGCCCAGCTGATGAGCTCGGCAGTGTATTGCGGGACGATTGGATCGAGAAATTCAGTTCCCGCTGCCAACCCCAGGTCGGCGATATCCAGCAAAATCTTTCTCGCGAGCGTCAGGCCGTAGGCCATGTCGCAGGAGTCATTCATGAATGGGTCGTTGATCAAACCCTTCCAACCGACGGTGGTGCGAGGTTTCTCGAAGTAAACGCGCATGATCACAAAAATCCGATCGGCGACCTCCCGACTCAAAGCCGCCAATTTCTCAGCGTAGTCGAGCGCCGCGGCGGAGTCGTGGATCGAGCATGGTCCAACCACGACCAGCAGCCGATCGTCTTCACCACGAATTATTGCCCGCGCCTGTTCGCGGCCGCGTAGCACCGTTTCCATCTGCGAACGGCTGACCGGAAATTGTTCCTTGATCTGCGCAGGAGTAATGAGCCGGGTGACTCCGCGCACGCGGAGATCCTCCAGCGGCGGCGTGGAAATCGAAGCGCGTTGCGCCTCAGTTACAGGTTGGGTCATAGAGGTAAACCGGAAATTATCCCAAAAACCAGCCTCCTTGCAACCCGGCGTTGAAAAGATAGATCGTGAGCGATAGGCTGATCGGATGTCAGTAGTCGCTCCGCCTTCAGCCGGACGCACCCAGCGCCGGGTTGAAGGCCTCTTTCTATTTGCCGCCAGAGCAAGGGCGGCCGGCCGCCGGATGGTCCGCCGTCTTATGCGTAAGCCACGAACGGTCGCCGAAAGCCCGAACCTGCTCCCGACGCTCATCAAGGTCTTTGCGGCTTTTGCCCGCGTCGAGGGCGAGCTGCTCGAAGAAGAGATCGACTCCAGCCTTGGTTTCCTCCGGTACGATTATCCAGACACCGTCTATTCCGAGCTGCGTAAACTCTTCCGAGAGGCGCTGCACGAACACCAGGACCTCAACGCCATCGCGCAGCAACTCTCCGCAAACCTGGACGACGAGCGCAAGATCCTCCTCGGGGTGCAGCTCTATGATCTGATCTCCAAGGCGGGACTTAAGCAGGAGCAAGTAATTGCTTATTACTCGTTTATGTCTCAACTGGGGATGGCGGCCCAAGCCATTGATATTGTTTATCAGCTGAACGCCAACGATCAAAACGATGTCGGCATTTATCACCAAGGAACCTCCCCCCTCGAAGTTGTCAGTTTCGGGCCTCAAGAGCATTGCGACGTCTTACTGCCCGGGTTGAGCGGGAGTGAACGGATCCTCGCCTACCGGTACAAGGATCTGGTCATCCTGAAAAATCTCAGCGGGCGCAACCTGATCGTGCAGGGCCGAGTTCTAAAGCATGGCGATTTCTGTCGAATCTTCGCCGGCCAGCGCATCCTCATCGACGATCAGGTGCTCACCCATCAGGATCTCGTCTTTTATTTCAACGCCAGAAAGAACGTCTCGCTTCCGCAAATCTTTGTCACGGTTAACGAAGATGACGAGGTGCGGCTCGAGAAGAACCGGTCGCGCGATTCGTGCCTCGAGGTGACCTTCGGGCTGCGGGTCCATGTGACGGCACTGAAGGAGGTCGATGCCGTGCTCAAGGGTGTGCGGCTCCGCGAAGGGACGTCGGTAGAGGCGACTCTCGAGGACAACATCGTCTTTCACAACGACAGCGAGCTGGACCTGGGTGACCTGCGCCGGCGCGCCCGTCAGTTTGGCGGCCGCTTCCAGCTGAAGGCTTCGAAGAGCGAGTACCTTGTTTCCAACAATCCAGGGCTGCTCGAGGAAGATGACATCTTGTTGTCGCCGGGGACCGGTGGCGACGTCCTTCTGAAGATCTACTGCGACTATGACCGCAAAGAGGGTCGTGTGGAGGTCCTTCAGACCGACCGTCCGATTCTTGTTCGCGGCGTGCCCGTGCGAAACTTTGCGCCGTTGTCTGACGGTGACACTATTCGCATCGACACGGGGCAAGTGCTGCGCTGCAACTTCACCGAGCGCCTGCTGGAGGAGGAACGGAACATCATCCGCTCGCTGGAGGTCCGCGATTTGGTGTGCCGATTCCGCAACGGCCAGGTGGCCATCGACGGCATCTCGTTCTCGGTGCAGCGCGGCGAAATGGTTTGTGTGATGGGTGCCAGCGGAAGCGGAAAGAGCACGCTCATGCGCGCGCTTTCCGGTCAGTTCCAACCCGCGCAGGGTGATGTGCTTTTTAATGGGCGCTCGCTTTACGCGAATCGAGAGTCGCTTCGCAAGTATGTCACTTACATTCCGCAACACGACGCCTTCGATGAACATCTCACCATCGAGGAAAACCTCGATTTTGCCGCCGCGCTTCGTGCCCCCCACCTCTCCGGGCGCGAGCGATTGCGTCGCATCGATGGCAAACTCGCCGAGCTCGGGCTGAACGAACGGCGCGGCTTTGTCGTGGGAGCGGCGCACAAGAAGACGCTGTCCGGCGGGGAGCGCAAACGGCTGAATATCGGCCTGGACATGGTCAGTTCGGCCGACGTTTACCTCTTTGACGAGCCGACGAGCGGACTATCCTCCAAGGATTCCGAGCATGTCATTGAGATCATCCGCGGCATGTCTCACAACAAGATCGTGGTGGTCACCATTCACCAGCCGACTTCGAAGATCTTCCAGATGTTCCAGAAGGCGGTGCTTCTCGACCGCGGCGGCAAGTTGGTCTTCTTTGGCACCCCCCAGGAGATGTTAAAATATTTCGCGACCGCCGAGCACCAGCAACATTATGGTGCGGAGTTCGGTTCTTGCGAAGCCTGCGGCACAACCCGTCCGGAGTTCATCTTCGACGTGCTCGAGACGCCGCTGCGCGATCTCTCCGGAGATATCATTCTCGAGGAGAACAATCGCGGGCAGCTTGTCCCAGCCCGTCGCTATTCACCGGATTATTGGCGGGACAAATACGAGGCCTTCCGCCTGATGAAGGACGTCCAAACGCCGAGCGCACCGCGCGAAACGCCGCCGCCGCTCCCCTCGGGAGCCAAGCGTCGCGAGCCGCTGCGTTGGCGGGAGGAGTGGAAGCAATTCGGCGTTCTCTTCAAGCGCGCCTTTTTCAGCAAGATGCGCAACAATGCCAACCTACTCATCACGCTGCTAGCGGCGCCGGTGCTCGCTTTGCTGATTGGCTTTGTTTTGAGGCATTCCGAAAGTCTCAACTACGATTTCGCTTCGGCTTTTCACATTCCGGTCTACCTGTTCCTGTCCCTGGTCGTGGCGATGTTCCTTGGGCTGACCAACAGTGTGGACGACATTACCAGGGATCGGCCGGTGTTATTGCGAGAACGTAATCTCAACGTTCGCCTAAGCTACTATGTGCTGGCGAAGGCGATCACGCTGGCGGCGTTTGCCGTCATTCAATGCATCCTCTTTACGCTGGTTGGCAACGCGCTTCTGTCGGTGCGAGGCGTATTTTGGATTGTCTTTCTTGCGATGTTTCTCACCACGATGAGCGGGGTGGCGATTGGGCTGGTCATCTCTGCTCTGGTTAATGAAAGCAAGACCGCGGTCCTGGCAATTCCGGTGGTCCTGATCCCGCAGATTATTTTGGCGGGTGCGCTGATCAAGTATGAGGACATGAACCGCGACCTTGACTTCGTCTATTCCGTTCGTCAGTGGGCGGCGCGGCATCCAACAAGTGCAATGGAACCTCGCAGCGACTTGACGGTTCCGTTCATCTGTTCGCTGATGCCGATGCGCTGGTCCTACGAGGCGTTGGTCTTCGCTCAATCGAAGATGAACCCGCTCACCCGCCGGCAGGAGAATATTCAGAGGCAGATCGACCAGCTCGCGGCCCTGCCAAATCCTTCGCCTGCCCAGGAGGAGCGTTTGGAGGACTTAAAGGACCTTTTGGCGATCCTCTCCGGACTGCAAGCGAAGTCCGCCTCCGCGCTGAATAAGAAACTTGCGGAAATTGATGCTGTTATCAAGGGAGGGCCGTTCGACCGAAAGAATTTTCGAGCGGACGAGCGCGGCGTTACGGCCGAACAGCTCTACGTGAACCAAAAAGTCACCGACCTGAT
>DATDKN010000038.1:0-2945 GCA_036519995.1 Terrimicrobium sp.
CCTCGCCTTTGGCGCGCTCTGGGCGGAGTTCGGCGCCAGGAGCGAAGTCGAGCAGCCGACGGTGCTTTCGCGTCGTCTCCGCTGGAATGGAGACAAACTTGTTGAAGACTACGCCTTGCGTTATCGACTGGTGCTTCTGAAGTCTCAGGGAAAGCTGGCCGCTGTTCGTGATCACACCGCGATTGTGCGCGGCGGCCAAGAAGAGGCCATCGTTCATCTTTCTCACAACTTCATTGCCCCGGAATGGCGGCGGAGTGGTCTCGCCGGTTGGCTGCGCGCCCTCCCGATCCAGTCTGCCCGCAACTGCTTAGCGGAGCAGGGACGTTCCTCGGCGTCGCCGATCATCCTTGTCGGAGAAATGAAGGCCCTCGACCCAGCCGACCCGGCGAGCTACACGCGTTTGAAGGCCTATGAGAAGGCCGGCTATCTTCTCATCGATCCCCGCAGAGTTCGCTACCTGCAACCCGATTTTCGCGAGCCAGATGAAATCGATCTCACGGGGGGCGCGAGACCTCTATCGCTTAGCTTGATAATTCGTCGTGTCGGGCGAGAAAGCGAGCTGACGATCTCCGGCGCCGAGGTCCTTCGGATTGTCGAAGCTATTTACCGGGTCTATGGGGAGACTTCCCGGCGGTGCGATATGGCACCTGTCTTAGCCAGTCTTGAACGGTACCCCGCACCGGACGAGTTCATCGACCTGTTGCCGCCGACAAGTGACTTGCCGAGGCAGTGAGGGAAAAACTGTCCCTGGGTTCTCGCGGGTGGATCCTCGTCCGACCTGACTAAAGTGGTCGGAGTGGCCGTTAATATCGCGCTTGCCTGTCTGAAGGTTTACAATCTTTCGTAGAGTGCCTTCTCACGCCTCTCCCATACCGAAAACCCGGCGTTTTCGAGTCCAACGCGCTGAGTGGCGGCGAAACTTTGGAAGTGTTAGTGGCCGAGAGGACCTTGCGCACCGGCTTCTTGCAGAGCGAACAGCGGCTTAATGGTGGTCGCTTCGCCGATCGGTCTGTAGTGGCCGGTTTGAGTTGCGCGCGGCAACTCCCTTCAAAAATTTTGGGATTCGTAGATCGGCACGGCCCCAGCTTTCCGAACCGCCGCCCGAAGCTACCAGCTCGATTTCGTCACGCCCGGAATCATGCCGGCGGCAGCGAGCTCGCGAAAGGTAATGCGCGAAATCTTGAACCGGCGCATGAATGCGCGCCGACGGCCGGTGACCTGGCAACGGTTAATCAGCCTGGTCGGACTCGCGTCGCGAGGCAGTTGCGAAAGAGACGAATAGTCTTTTTTCGCCTTCAGCTCCGCGCGCAGCTCTGCATACTTTTGCACAGTCTTGCGTTTGCGCTTGTCGCGCTCGAACCACGATTTTTTTGCCATAAAGAACCTGGTAGTTTACAGTCGGGCGGGCGTGCCGCAAGCAGTTTATGCGGCCGGCTGTTGCTGCGTGAGGCAGTGGAACGCACCCAGTCCCCAGATGAGTTCCCGACAATCGATTGGAACGATGCGCCTGTCAGGAAAGGCTTCCCTTAGCACGGAAGCAGCCCAGGCATCATTTGTGTCGTGATAGGCCGGCAGGAGAACTACCGTATTGGCCACGTAAAAGTTGGCGTAACTGGCGGGCAACCGCTGGCCCTCCCGGACGATGCGAGAGGGCATCGGCAGCTTGAGGACTCTGAGCGGCGAGCCGTTGGAGAGTCGCATCGTCCGAAGGCGTTGCAGGTTTAGCTCGAGCGGTTCGTAGTTCAAATCCTCCTCATCCTCTTCGACCACGGTGACCACGGTGTTCGGGCTGACAAAGCGCGTGATATCATCGACGTGTCCGTCGGTGTCATCGCCTTCGATTCCATCGCCCAGCCAGAGAATTTGAGAAACACCAAGAGCGTCGCGCAGATTCGCTTCGATTTGCTCCCGCGACAGATCCGGATTGCGATTAGGATTCAGAAGACACGATTCGGTGGTCAGCAATGTCCCCTGGCCATTGACCTCTATCGACCCGCCTTCAAGGACGAAGTCGGCGAATTCGAAAACCGGAACTCCAACCTTTTCGGCCATGAGGGTGGCGGCTGCTTCGTCATCCTCAAACGGAGCGAGCTTGTACCCCCAGGCATTAAATCCGAAGCTAACGGCCAAAATCCGCGGATTCTCCTTGCGCTTCAGGAAGATGGGACCGTGGTCGCGGCACCACGGCTCGTTTGTCGGGATCTGGAAGAACTCCACACGATTGAGAGGGCAGCCGTTGAGTAGCGCGCGCACCTCCGCCTCCTGAGCGGCATCCCTTACGTTGATGCGCACGATCTCCGACGGCACAAGCGCCCTGACCATCTCCACGAAGAAAGGCACCACGCGCTCATAAGCAGATGGAAAACTCGCTCCGTCCGGATGCGGCCATGAGATCCACGTTGCCTCGTGAGGCTCCCACTCTGCTGGCATCGAATAGCCTTCCTTGGCTGGAGTGGACTTGATCATCGCAACTAAGCATCCGCGCGACCGGAGCCAAATAACAAGGTTTTTTGTGACCTCACGGAGGAACTCGTCCCGGACTGGAAATTTTCTTATTGGGCATTACCTTTGCCTTCCGAGTCATGCCCAGCGTTTACATTAAGACCTATGGCTGCCAGATGAACGAGCGCGATTCAGAGCAGGTGGCCCGATCATTGGTCGTGCGCGGCTATCGCCTGGTGGATGATGAAACTCAGGCAGATGTGATCCTTCTCAATACGTGCAGCGTGCGTGACATGGCGGAACAAAAGGCGATTGGGAAGATGGGAATGCTCCAGCGCCTTCGCGAGAAGCGCCCGCATTTGGTTTTGGGATTTTTAGGGTGCATGGCGCAGAGCCGCGGTGCCGAGCTGCTTAGCTCCCCCGCGCGGGTCGATTTGGTCGTCGGGACGCAGAAGTTTCACCGGGTTGCCGACTACGTCGACCAGCTTGTCCGGCGGAGAAGC
>DATDKN010000039.1:0-7284 GCA_036519995.1 Terrimicrobium sp.
CACAATAAAGGCAAAGAAGAGCGCCGTGCCGATCGTGGCTGGAATGATGTAAGCCAATGACAAGCGAAATAAGGGATCGTCTCTGTTGAACAGCATCAGCGAACCGATAAGGAAGGCGACAATGCCCCCGACTGTGAGGACACCATGGGTCGGCGCAAAGACGTCAAAAACGAACAAGACAAAAGCGAGGCCGATCAACATTAAGCCGGTGACATTGATCGGCAGGATCGCTGCCATGTAAAGCACAAGCACCAAGGCGATCGCGCCGATAACACCAGGCAGAATCGCGCCGGGCGAACTAAGTTCACCAATGATTCCATAGATCGCGATCAACATTAGGATGAACATCACTTCAGGCCTCCACAGCAATTGAAAGACGCGCTCGTTTGCGGACATTGGGATTTCAACTACTTTGGCGCTTGCCGTCCTGAGTTCCTTGCCTTCGACAATTCGACCGTCCAGCTTTTTCAGTAGATCAGGCAGGTCCGTTGCAATGATCTCAATTACATTTAATTCGAGGGCTTTATCGACCGGAATGGAGGCGCTCTCACGGACGGCTGACTTTGCCCAATCGATATTTCGGTGGCGCCTGGTCGCAATGGCTTCAATGTAGCTCACTGCGAAGTTCTCGACCTTTTGCTTCATCGTATCATCGGGTTCCTGGCCTTCGCCGCTCGGAATGCCTCCTCCGAGCATTACGGGATGTGCGGCACCGATCGTCGTCGCTGGCGCCATTGCGGCCACGCTGGCTGCAAGAGTCACGAAACAGCCGGCGCTCGTTGCCGAGGCGCCGGTCGGGGCCACATACACGACGACCGGGATGGCCGAAGCCAATAATTTCTGCACGATCACTTTGGTTGATTCGAGCAGGCCGCCAGGCGTATTGAGCTGAATGATGAGGCACTGAGCACCTCGAGATTGTGCTTGGTCAATGCTGCGCGAAATATAACCAGCGGTCGCAGGACCGATCGGACCGTTGATGGTGATCAGGTCAACACCTTCCTCCGTAGCGTAAGTGAGAATAGCCGTGAGCCACAAAGCCAGGCATGTTACCGTAGCTTTCATACCACTCCTGACTAAGTAAAATTATCACCCTTTTCCTCACGCAGCAAATCTCTGCCGGAGAGGCGTATCGATCGTTCCAATGGACGAGACAGGACGTTGGAAATTCGTGCCGAGGCCTCGTCTAAGCGAGGCGCCTACGCGCCACAGGGAATGATCCTTTACTGTTGCCAACCTTCTCGACGGACTCCTTGCCATTGATGAACCTGGCGTTTATCGAGGCCTATAGGAATGGCACCGGAAGCGAGTTCTTCGAGCGAATCCTTGGTCGCCTCCGACTGAGAAAAGGCAACGACCGGTCCTCCCGGCACACCCTTCAGCGCGCGAAGGCAGTTGCTCTCCATGACGGTAGTTTCGATGGAATCGCATTCAGTCCGGGTCGGTCATGGGGTGCCAATTCGCTGCCGGAGCGGCTTGGACCAGCGCGCTCGCCCTCGGGAGTCGCGCCGCCCTGCGGCCCGATGTGAACAAAACAGTGTCAAGTTAGGAAACCGCCACCGGTTAGGGACTCTCGATTTCGTTCGCGATGGTCTCAATCTGAAACGCGAGACTTCACCTGCGCGTAGACGATGGCACCGCCCAATGCGCCTGCTTTGATCGCCTCGAGCAGGGAGCAATAGTTGTTCCACCAGATGGTCGTTTACGGTCCCAGTCTGGAAAAGCGCCAGCTTCTCCTGGCTCGCTTTGTGGATGCCGGCGCCGAGTTGTTCGCGATGTCGGCCACGCTCGCGCGCGTTCAGGCGATGATTGGACGCTCGGATCCCGGAGCAGCCGGCGCCGTGGAGCTTGCCGACTACTTCTGTCGCTCCTCCCAACTTCGCATCGCGGAGCGGTTTCGTGCGGTCCGACGAAATTGCGACGATTCCGGCTACCGCCTCGCGCAAAAATTGCTCGCCAGGCTTCCCGAAAGCCTGTCAGACGGGATTCTGCGGAAGTCGACCGCCGGGTCGGCGAGACCCCTCTCTCGACGCACTCTCGTGAGCCATTGAAAGCGGGACATCGCGTCCTCCGCAGTGAACATGCCGGTCGGGCCACATACGCGACGAGCGACGTGGCCGAAGCCGGTAATTTCATCCTTTAATCAGCTGCCGTACCTTCTCGGCGATCTCCTTGCCATTGACGAGCCTGGCGTTCATATCCAGGCGTTTGGCAATGGCATCTGCAACGAGTTCTCCGAGCGAATGCGCAGTGGCCTCCAATTGAGAGAAGGCAACAACCGGTACTCCCGGACATAACCCTTTAAGCTCGCGAAGCCAGTCGCTGGCCATGACGGGAGTTTCGTTCGAATCGTCCTCTCTGCGAGTTGGTCGTGTGGGTGCCAATTTGTTGCCGAGTCGGCTTTCGAGCAGGGCGATCGACCTTCGGCAGGCCGCCATTCCGGCTTTCGCGGCTCGGTGCGAAGAAAACAGCATCAGGTCAAGGACAACCACCACAGGCTTAAGGTCCTCGATCTCTTCGGCGACCATCTCAATTTGAAGCGCGTGGGATCGAGCACATTTGAAGTCGGGCTCGAGATGCTCGCGGACCGCTTCGAAGTGATCGAGCTCGTCTTCGATAAAGAGGATGATCGATTCTGCCATGTGCTGTTGATACAGCAGATCGACCACCTGTGAAGGAGGAAATCTACCTCCCACTTCGCTTGTGCCGTGTTTGAAATGCGATCTCCACAGTCGGCGGCTGGAGATGGAATGAAAGCCTTCCCCCTAACACCACCCCGATGAGGAAGTCCGCGAGCGTCAAGTCGCCAGAGTAGCCTCGATCGAACAGTGATCGCAGCGTGACATCCTTCAGGGCCACATTGATTCGCACCAGTTCGCTTGCGCGCGAGAAGCCTTCGGGAATGGGCCCTTTAAGAGCGAGAAACATCGCGACTTCTTCATCCTGGGCGATCACCGCAGCCGGCCTTTGGGACAATTCGAAAGCCGTCGTTCCGAATCCCGAATACAAGCCCCGAAACAAGGCGTCTAAGGCTTGCCGCAGAATGTATTCGTCCGTTTGAACTTTGGCTGTTTCAACTGCGATGCTCAGAGAAAGCCTCTTTCCGACTTCTCCAGAAAGTCGTTCCAACGACTGCTCACAAAGCGCGACAATATCGACTTCTTCAGCCGGCGTCGACAGGTCACCCGTGAGCATTCGTGACAGCCAGACGGGATTTCCAAAAATCTTACAGAACTCCAGAATTACGGGCGGAAGCCAAACGGCGTTGCGATCTTCGGAGCGCAACATTTCCCAAACGGGTTGCACGAACCAGTGGGCAAGGACGTAATGTTCTCGCCAGATCAGGTCCTCGGCGCGGCCTAATCTCAAGTGCGAGCCCTCTATGCGCGCCTGCATCTCCATGCGCTTGAGCATAGCTTCCTCAACGATCGGCAGGAGATCCTCCGCCTTAACCTGGTTGACGTAGCGTCTTGTAATCTCTTCAAAAAGACGGACTGCTTGGACGGTTTCCGACAGCTTCAGAGCGCGAGCCCATTCGACACATGCCTCCTCTTTCCGGCCGAGTTTCATAAGAAGTTGAGCGAGGCGATCGCGGGTCAATGCCTCGATGCTACTCAAGCCGAAGCTTTTTAGACTCTCGAGGGCGTCGCGATAAGTTTGTTCTGCATCGCCATAGTTGCCTAGCTCAGCCTCCGCGCGGCCGACAAGATAAAGGTACTTTCCGTAGTTCTTAGTGCCGTTCCAGACTGATTCGAAAGATTCCAGTATTCGCCTTGCCTCGGCTGGTCGGCCTTGCAGCAGTCGAAGTCGGGCGATTGAATTACCGACGTGTGCTTGCAGCCAGAGCTGACCGGAGGCGTCGGCGGTCTCTTGCGCAAGTTTGTAGTTGGCCTCGGCTTTGTCCAACTCCCGCCGGCTGCAATGAATGTCCCCCCGCTGATCTGCAATTCTTGCGCGATACTCGTGAAGGTCGGTTCCAGCGACATAGTGGTTGGCGAGCCCAAGGCATATTTCGGCATTTTCAAACTCGCGGCGAAACTTGCGGATGCGCGCCTCTTCCAGAAGGCTCCAAACTTGTCCGAGAAGGTCGTTGATGAGCGCCCTAAGCTTTCGCTCGTGATACAGAAGATCGAGGGCGTCCGCGTATTTGCCAACGTCGCGTAATGCCTTCGCTTGTGTGAGAAGTGCTTGTGCCTGGAAGTAGGGGAACTTCGAGTTCAGTGGTGCGCTGCCTGAAGCGAACGCGTCGCGATGATGCTCGACCAACTTGATGGTCCCCACGTGATCACCGGTCTTATAGAGCAACGACGCCTGAGCCATGGCGACAAGGCCATGCTCGCACGGTGCAGTGCTATCGCGTCCCTCGACGAGCAGTTTTGCTCGCCGAAGGCTTAAACGCGCTCGCTCGACCTCGCCCCCTAAACTTGCGGCGACACAACCAAAGCAAGAAGCGGCAAGCTCTATTGCACGCAGGCTGTCACGCCGGCAGTCCCGGATTTTCTCAAACTGCGGGATCGTCTCCTGAAACGCACTGGCCCTTAACAAGGCGAATCCAGATCCGAAGTCGTAAATGGTCGCGGCTGTCTCATCGCAGCCAGAGGCAAGTGCGGCAAGATTACGAGCAATTGTCCGTAGTGGAGATATTCCAGTGCCGTTATCTTTGTCGGCGAGCAAACAACAGAGAAGATGAATTTCCTTCAGCAGTCGCTCGTTCTGATCTGCTGTCCCCTTTCCAGCCGCCTTCGCGTAGCGGCCAATACATGATCGCACATCCTCTAGAAATCGTTCCCTCATTGATTACGCTGGTGCGACCCGTTGGCTCTTGGCATTTCCGCGGGCCGATATTCCCGAGTCGCGTTAGTTTTGGCAAGCCGCGTCGTTCAAGCGTTGCGTGACTTCGCCTGCGCGTAGACGAGGGCGCCGCCCAATGCGCCTGCTTTGATCGCCTCGAGGAGGCAGCAATAGTAATCCTCCGCACAGTTAATAAGCTCCGATGCGAAAAGGTTAAGGAGCTGTTGCCGCCGCATTGCGAACCTGTTTACGAGTTCCGCATACCAGGTCTCGAAGTGTGCGCTGATGTCCAGCCATTCGCCTAAACTCCATCCGGTCTCATCGAGCTCCGACGGCAATGATTCCATAGAGAGCGGACGCCAGAGCTGCGTCTCAGGTTTTCCGGCGAAACGTGTTTCGGTAAATCCTCCTCGGTCAAGGTAATCAAAGAGGCAGAGAATGGCATCAGGCTTTGCAGCCAGACGTAACGCGTCGAGCGCACCTTGCTGATCGGGAAACGCATATAAAGCGTTGAATGCATAGATGATGTCGAACTGAGCGGGGGCATGAGTTCCCCGGCGCATGTGACGTCAGCCGTGACGAACTTCACGCTCGGGTAGGCGGTCTGCGCGAAAGAAATTGTCTCCGAGTCAATGTCCAGCCCGATGACGTGACCCCATCGTTCGGATTGCACGAGAGCGGCAGTTCCACCCCGGCCACATCCGGCGTCGAGGCAAGATTGATCTGGGCGCTTTGGCAGACGTTCCCATGTCATGCGCACGGCTGCTTCCTCTCCCGCGTGTGCGAAATCGCCGTCGCGGAGCGCCGCCAACAGGCGTTTCCCATCGGGATAATTCATCCTCACGCGACCAATCATTACATCGTTGCATCCGATGGTCATGCCCATAGTAGAAGCGTTTGGCACCGGCTGCATCGCGGATCTCGCGGGTCATCCCACCGGGCAGAATTCACCATCGAGGTATCGCGTGAAACAGTGGGCGAGCGCCGCAGTTTATTTGTTTTCTCGTGAAATTCATCCCGCAACGCAGGAGAATGTCTTGATGATTGTTGGCATCGACTTGGGCACGACCAACTCCCTGATTGGAGCGATGGACGCCGGATTTCCGATCTTATTTTCCGATGAGCTCGGAAGAAGATTAACGCCATCGGTGGTCTATTTTCCGCAGGACGGCGATCCCATTGTGGGGTACGAAGCGTTGCAATTCGAAGAGGCGATTTACTCGGTCAAGCGGTTAATGGGTCGAAAGATCGGCGAGAGCGAATGCGCTGGAAGAGGCGTTGGAGCGCCGGGTGATTCTGTTCGCTTACTTGCCGGCGGCAGGATTGTTTCGCCCGAAGATGTCTCCGCAGCAATTCTACGAAAGCTAAAGCGGGATGCGGAGCGATCGCTTGGAAGCTCCATTGAGCGCGCCGTGATTACCGTGCCTGCTTATTTCAATGACGCGCAGCGCGCCGCCACCAAGAGAGCCGGCGAAGCCGCGGGGTTCGTCGTCGAACGGCTCCTGGCCGAGCCGACGGCGGCCGCTCTTGCCTACGGCTTAGACCGCCTGACGGAACACACGAAAGTAGCGGTCTATGATCTGGGCGGCGGAACCTTTGACGTTTCCGTGCTGGAGCTCAGTGGGCGAGTTTTCGAGGTCCTGGCCACGAACGGCGACACGCACCTTGGCGGGGATGATATCGACGCCGCTATTGCCGAGCGATGCGGAGTCAGCCGAACGGCAGCGGAAGCCATCAAGAGGGAATTCTCCGAATCCGAACCTCACGAGTTTTCGATTTCTCCGGCGCTGTTCGAATCGATCTGTCGTCCGATCATCGAGCGAACGCGGCTGCATTGTCTTCGATCGCTGCAAGATGCCGGGCTGAAACCAGAAGACCTCGATGAGGTGATTCTTGCGGGAGGAGCAACCCGGATGCCCTTGGTCAGAGATTTTGTGCAGGAGATCTTTGGCAAGAAGCCTAATACCAGCCAGCACCCCGATGAGGCAATCGCCGTGGGAGCTGCGATTCAGGCGGGCATCCTCGAAGGGGCAGTTCGCAACGTGACACTTCTGGACGTGACTCCCCTCTCGTTGGGGATCGAAACTGTGGGAGGGCTTATGAACGTGCTTATTCCGCGAAACACGACGATTCCCTGCAAGGCTGGTGAAATGTTTACCAACGCTGCGGCCAACCAGGCTTCGATGCGGATTGCGGTTCTCCAGGGCGAGCGAGAAATGGCGGGAGACAATTGGAAGTTGGGAGAATTTGAAATTCCCTTTGCCCCTGCACCGCGTGGACAAGCCCGCGTTGGTGTCCAGTTCGAAATCGACGCCAATGGGCTGCTGAGCGTTCTCGCGCGAGACATCGCCACGGGACGTGATACCAAGGTCAGCATGAAAAGTGCGGTGGAAGTGAGCGATGAAGCGGTCGAGAAGATGCTCTCCGAATCACTCGAGCATGCGTTCGAGGATATGAATGAGCGGGCTTTTGCCGAGGCATGCTTAAAGGCCG
>DATDKN010000040.1:0-3148 GCA_036519995.1 Terrimicrobium sp.
CAATAAGCTGCTCGTGACCATCACCGCCGAAGCACAAGCGAAAACCGGCCACGATGTTCTGGCCATGGCGACCTGGCAGCCGCACGCTCGTGCCGAATTGCTCGAGCCCGTCAACGACATCATGGAGCCGATCCTCAAGCAGAATGGCGAGGTGAACGGAACGGTCGAATATCTCGGTCGGGCCAAGGGCAAGTGGCTCGGCGTTCCCGCCTGCATCGGCAGCCAGATCCAGGCGCCCTGCTCCCGCATCGACCTGATGAAGAAGTATGCCAACATCGATGTGCAGGCGATGTATCCGGCAGGCTCGCCACCGAAAGCCGACGACTGGACGATGGACACGTTCCTGAAGGCGGCGGAAGCCTGCCATAAGGCCGGATTCCCCTTCGGCATCGGACTAGGCGAGACCACCGACAGCGTGGTCGCCGCCGGAGTAATCTTCCAGTCATTTGGTGCACAGCTTGTCGACGCCGAGGGTAATCTCACTGTCAAGACCGACGAGGTGCGCCAGGCGCTGGAATTCTACAAGAGGCTGATAGCTTTCCTGCCGACGGACGTGCCGGCGTGGGACGACGCCTCAAACAACAAGTGGCTGATTGCTGGCAAGGGGGCGCTGATCATGAACCCGCCGAGCGCCTGGGCTGTTGCCAAGCGCGACGCTCCCCAAGTGGCCGAGCAGTTGTGGACCCACGGCTTCGCCGCCGGCCCCAAGGGCCGCTTCGCGCCCTACCTGCCTTTCTTCTGGACCATCTGGGCATTTTCGAAGAACAAGGAAGCCGCCAAGAGTCTGCTCGTACATCTCTCGCAATCGTCATCGATTGAGAAGCTGGTAATCGCCAGCGGCGGCTATGACCTGCCGGCCTATGAGAAGCTGATGACGTTGCAGGTATGGGCCGAAGCGGAGCCACCAAAGGGCACGCTTTATCACTACCCCAACCCCTACCACCACCAGAAGCTGTCAATTGCGGCCTCTCCGGCCCCGCCGAAGGTCGCGCAGCAAATCTACACGCAGGCGACACTGACCAAGATGGTGCTGCGCTACGCGCAAGGCGAGCCAATGGAAAAAACGCTCGCCTGGGCGGAAGGCGAGTGCGAAGGCTTCATGCGGAGCTGAACATGGGGATACGCCGAGTCGGTCCACCCAACGGATTCCGAAATGGCCAAACGCGCGCGCAGCCTCGTGCCTGCAACGACCAGCACGGGCCGAAATAAGTGTCCAACGGCTGCGCCGGTCCAGCCGGCAAGCTTGCCGGGCGGTCAGCCTTGAAGCGAAACTCGCCCACGGTGTCATGTCGCGGGGGCTGCGTCAGGTCAGTTTTCGGAACTTGGGACCCTTTGGGGCCCGACCTCCTTTGACCCGACCCACACCGACTTCGGTGGGTCGCGTAGGCGGTAGTAGTCGTCACATGGGCGGGCAATTTTTTGGCCGTGAACTCGCCGACAAATCCAAGCCAGATTATTCAATCGCTTGAGCAGGATCAAAAGTCGAGCCGGTCGTAACGTCAGAAATCGACTCGCTCTTAAACGGCGATCGAGTCGCTCTTTCGTAGTCCGCATACGGCGAGTCTCGCGCTGCACTATCGAGGACGAGGGAACTCCGTGAACGCCTTCAGGGGACCAACTGCGTCTTCATATACGCGAGTATCTCCTTTGCTTTTTTCGAGATATTGAGCGTCGATTGCTCGAATCGCGCGACCGCCAGCTCGTGCGAGAGTCCATTGAACTCCAGCCACTCGTGCGCGATGATCGCCTCGATTCGATCCTCGATGGCCGCTTTGTTCCAAATCTCGAAGCCCTTCCAAGGTTGGAACACGCTGCTATGCACGCTGATGCCCCCTTCATGCACCGTGCCGTCCTCGACGAAGCTGCGAAGATTTGATCCGCGTTCTGTTCCCATTGGGTTGAAGGCCTTTCCGCTGTCTCCAGGAAGCTTCGATGGCTTGCCAATCATCTTCTTGGGTTTGCCAACGCGAAACTTCTTGACCTCGCAGCCAATGTTCTTCTCGGGAATGCCGAGTTGCCTCATCCGGTTCGCAGTCCACTTGGTCCAGTAGTCCACTTGAGCCTCGCTGAGTTGTTTGGGCGCAGCCCTTGACGCGTCCCAAAAAGCCTTGGCGGCCAGTTCGGCAGTTTCCTTCGGACCCGCCATCGCCCCGCGTAGAACCACTCCCCTGGCTTCCGCCTGTGCGATCTTAATTGCCAACTCCAGAGACGCTTTCGCCTCCCGTTCTATGGCCACTTCGATTGCCCGGATCGCCGCCGCTCTTGCCACCACGACTCCCGCGCGAAACAGGACAACAGGGATGTCGATGATCATCAAAACCGTGAGTGTTATATCGATGACCTCAAAAGCAATATCGAGGGTGGTCAAGCGCTCCTGCTCGACCTTCTCAACCTGCAGCACGCTCTGCAGATGCCCCTCTGGACTTACAAGGACCAGGAATCGGTATTCGCTCGATACAAGGCTTTTCCGATCATGCCACAGGTCGTACAAGTCTTCACCTAGCGGGACCTGTTGCAACAACAGATACGGTTCATATTCCCGCTGCAGCAGCTCTCCAGCAGATTTACGTCCGATGAGCGCTTTCCCGCCTGCTTTCAGGAAGTAATTGAGGTTGTTCCGGTGTCTCAATTCCTCCGATTTGTCTCTGAGCGGACCGCGGCGGGCGTCGTCCCAAATGGTCGGCTTCAACTTGATAGTCGGGGCGGGAGGAACACAAGGGGCTGGCTTCGGCCCAGGAGGAGGAGACATCGTGACGGCATGAAAAGGAGAATTGGGGTATGGCCCTCGGTCAAATTTATCAGCCTCGGCCAGAAGCTGCTGCCGCCATTCTCCCAGTCGCATCTTCTCGAGAATGTACGCCAACTTAGAACGGTCTCGAATCGTGTCCTTGGGCACACAAATCTCGTGTCCGTCGATCCAGCCCGCATGACCGATGACCCGATTGCTGTCATCGACAATCGGTGCAAAGCCTGGTTCGACTCTTCCCTTACTGACCGCGTCAAACACCTCTTCCGTTCCGGTCCCGAACACACTGCTATACAGGGACTCCCATTTGGTTGTGTTGAACGGATAGGAGTGAACGTAAAGAGCATCGGGAATTAGCTTCTCGCCGCGGTATACAAACGCACGCTTAACGCCAGGTCCGGG
>DATDKN010000041.1:0-3712 GCA_036519995.1 Terrimicrobium sp.
ATCGGTGCCCCATCCCCACTCGGGATATACGGTCCACAGCGGAATGTGCGCGAAGACGACGATGGGAGTGCTGCTCGCGAGGCCCTTCACGTCGTCTTCCAACCATTCGAGCTGTTCGCGCCCAAGGTTGCCCAAGCCACCCGCCTTCAGATTGAGAACATTCACAAGTCCGATGAAATGCACACCCTTGACGTCAAAGCTCTGCCAGCCAGCGCCTTTGGTTCCGCTTCCATATCGCTCCAGATAAATCGCCCCATTGTCGGTCAAGACGTCGTGTTCACCGGGAACGTAGAAGATCCTCTCCGTCCTGGCCGATTTGAGCAATTGATCAAGGGCATCGAATTCCTCGGGTTTGGAAAGATGACTCAAATCGCCGGTGTGAAGAATAAATGCTGGCGGAGTCGGCAAGGCGTTGATCTTGTCAATGGCGGCTTGAAGGGTGGAGAGAACATCCTTGTTGGCTTCTTTGCTGAAACCAATGTGGCTGTCACTGATTTGCACAAAGCTCAAGTCCCCCGGCGTCACATGCTTTTGAAGATCTCCGGCACGAGTCAGCGTTTGAGAGCGTAAGACTCCGCCACTGACGGCCAAAAGCGCGCCGGTCCCGGCCCAGGCCATGCATTTGAGAAATCCCCGACGGTCGATGCCGTCGTCGTTGTGGTCGTGGATGATTCGATCGGACATGGTAGTGTTTCTTTTGAGATGAGTTCTTGCGGCGTCTGTTTGGAAGCGCCGTCATTGGTTCATACCGGATTGGCCAGATCTTTATTCCCGGAAGGTCATGGAAACTTTCTCTGGAAAAATTGGGAATATTGGGCGGGGCGAAAGCGTTCTTTTAGACAAATGCAAACATGTCTGAGCAAAATCTGCTTCCCTCAGACCAGAGTCGTCGCGGAAATCTCGATTGACGACCTGCCGGAACTCGAGCGGGATGCTCGCGCCCGAGCCCGCCGTTGCCTGCTGCATATCCTCGCAATGCTCAGACGTCCGCGCACGGTGCAGTTTCAGTGGCAGGGGATTGTTCGCGAACTGCGCGGCGTGGAAACTCAGGTTTGTCGTCCCCTTCGGGGCGAAATGACCGCTGGAAGAACGCTATGGCGACAGTATTGACAATGGAGTACCCTTTGAGGGACGAAGATCTCCAGTCGCGGAAGAGGGTCGTGAACTTATTCGTGCTTAAGAAGCCGGAAGGACAAGGTATGTCCCAGGAGCACGAACTTGCGTCATTCGAAGCGCTGATGTTGCCGCACTTGGACGCCGCGCATAACCTGGCCCGATGGTTGGTGCGTAACGAAGACGATGCGCAGGATATCGTGCAGGAAGCCTATCTGCGTGCCCTCAAGTCTTTCCACGGGTTCCGCGGCTCCGACGGGCGCGCCTGGCTCCTGAAGATTGTCCGGAACACCGCCTACACATGGCTGAGAAAGAACCGAGCGGTGGAGCTTGCAACTTTTGACGAGGAGATACACATCTCCGGATGCGACACGGCAAATCCGGCGGTGACGCTCGAGAAGACCGAAGATGCGGAGGCCATCAGAGAGGCCATGGAGGATTTGGCGGTGGAGTTTCGGGAGATTCTGGTGCTGCGTCACCTTGAAGGATTGTCTTACAAGGAAATCGCCGACATCGCGCAGATTCCGCCCGGCACGGTGATGTCACGACTCGCACGGGCCCGTGCTCGACTAAAGGAATGCCTGGGTGATCGCCTTGGAAAGGAGAAATAGCGTGAACTGCAAGGAAGTCATCGAACTGGTCGACGCATATCTGGATGGCGAACTGGATCCGGTCACCAACAGGGAGATCGAAGGGCACCTGCAAAAATGCTCAGCTTGCGATCAGCTTTTTAAGGAACATCACGCGGTGGTTGGTGCGGTTGGCGTGGTCGCTCCTTATCACAAGGCTCCAGCAGGTTTACGTGAACGGGTTCAAGCCTCGCTACGAGATCAAATTCCCGGGTCAGTGCCAGGTGCCGCGCCAGAACTTGGGTCCAACGTTACCAGAAAGCAACCAGATGTCCGGACACTTCTCTTTGAGATGCCGTGGAACTGGCTGGGCCTGGCTGCCGCCCTCGCTGTGGCCGTGCTGCTTGTGTGGAACTTGGCGCCAGGCTTGCGACGACTGGATGCAGAACCATTCCTCGCAACACAACTTGTCGCCAGTCATGTGCGCTCGCTCATGGTGGACCATCTTACCGATGTGGCTTCCTCGGACCAACACACAGTCAAACCGTGGTTCGACGGCAAGCTCGATTTTGCGCCTTCGGTGGTCAACCCCGCCAGCGACGGATTTCCGCTGGTTGGGGGACGCCTCGATTACCTTAATAACAGACCAGTGGCCGCTTTGGTTTACCAGCGGCGTAAGCACTTCATTAACGTCTTCATCTGGCCGATTGAGACCGGTGACGGGAAAGCTACGAAAGCGATCAGCCGCCAAGGTTATCAGCTTCTCCGTTGGGTCGATCGCGACCTCAATTACTGGGCCGTCTCGGATGCCGCCAGCAACGAGCTGGTGGCGCTTAAGGAACTGATCGAGAGGCAGACCGCGCCGCAGCCTTGACCGCCTGTGGGCGGGTTGCAATCCGCGAATAGAGCGCTCCGGGCATACTTCGTCGATATGCCGGTCAGTCGGCACTTGCCGCCACACCGGCGCTCGAGCCAGCGCGATTCACAAAAGAAGTTGGGATCCTGAAGCCACCCTACCGAAGCGACACATTATCGTCCGACGGGAATATTCGGGCCGAACACTTAGTATGATGCAACGAGGGCGATCTCATCACTTGCCCGCAAGTCAAATACACCACTACTAACAACGAGCCTAACTCAACTCTTATGAAATCACTTTTGCATCCCTATGTTTCGAATCTTACGGGCACATCAGGCGGCCGATACTTGGCGATTGCCGCGACCGTTACCACTTTCACCGTTGGCAGCATCCTCGCCCAGGAGTACGACCAAACGAACATGGTTGCCCCGGACGACCCCTTCGATGTCCGAATGCCTTCGGTCGACGAGTACGTTACGATCGGTGGTTTTCAGCTCAGGGTTGACCGCACGAAATGGGGTATCGAGCTTCACCCAGGCAATCATGGCTTGCTCGGGCGCCTAGACGGGGACGATGTCGATATAACGGTCACCGAGGTTTCAAGGTCGCAACGTGAGGCGGCGGTAGGAGCGGGTTCAATGCACAGCGAACGCGTCTTTACGAGGCACGCTGTTCCCGGCCTGAAGATCGTTTACGGAGGAAAGCCATCTCTCTTCACCCAGAATATTCGGGCGATTCGTTATCTCTTCGTCAATGCAGAGGGCAAAACGATCTGTTTCGAGGCACGTGCCAAGACTGCCGATCCCGACTGGTCCGAGGCAAATAGTCTTGTGCTAAATACATTATCTCTGGCGCGGCGCACAGTTCCTCGGATTGGGGAAGCGATGTCAAAACTGGCTTCGGTTCATTTCTCATCGTAACCCCGCCGACGCTCTTAGTGGTTCGCTGCGGAGCGACTCGTCAATAAGCACCTGCAAATAGCGTCAACCCTGACAATGAGCCACGTCATTAGCCGCGCCTTTGCGCAAGCCGCGCGCCAGCGTGTAAACCACGGATACCATTGGAAAGATTTATTAGCGTTGGTGAAGGAACGAGTCGCTCGGTGGGAATATTTTCTCACTCTCTCGGTATGGAGAGCTGAGGGCGACATCGCCCAGTTAGTAAATAACCA
>DATDKN010000042.1:0-7857 GCA_036519995.1 Terrimicrobium sp.
ATCCCGGATGCAGATGAGGAGATCTCCGGACCCGGCGCCTTGGAAGGTGGTGGCATCGATGAGGACGAAGCGATCGTCTTCATCAACCATCTTGATGACGCCGATGAGGCGGGGCACCTGAGCCTGGGGAGCCTTCGGCCGCCGGAAGGAAAGTTTCGGAAGCCAGGAAAAGGCTCCGACCAGGAAGGGGCGTTTGGCCTGCGGTTGAGAAGGCGGGGTGGCGCGGGCGGTGGGAGCTTCTTCGCCTGCTGGCGGTGGAGCAGACTTGGTCGCGCAGCCGACGCCCGGCAAAGCAAGAAGAAGCGCTCCCAATCCCAAGCCTTTCAGCTTCCGAAGCGATCCCGGCCAAATCGCAGCAAACCTGGGCGCGTTGCTTTTTTTAGCCACTCCCCCGAGCGTCTTGCAAACGATGCTCTCCAGGTGCTCTCGCGACTCGCTTGGCCGTCTTGGAAGCGAAATGAGGAAAGTTCAAGGGCTCTCAGCCGTGGCAGCCTCCGGCTCCGCATCCGCAGGAGGGTCGGTGAGCATGAGCATGAGCGGGACCCGCGGAAGAAGAAGACGTCAGCACACCGATGCCGCCAGTGACGACGCGCTTAATTGGCTCTCCGGTTTCAGGGTGCTTCGTAAAGGCGGCGTCTTTGATACTCTGTTTGAACTCGTACCGCTTCGGGGTCCTCCCCTTCTTGGCGGGAATCGTTTCGTAGACGTAAGTAGGCATAAAGAAGTGATGAGCTGTGGACGCTCGATAACAAGAATATTTGTCGTCGCGATGCACGCAAGCGGAGTTCACTTGCAACCGATTGGTTGTGGCTTCAGAAGGTTACTGTGAGACCGGTCAACTACCTCGGGCCCGAAGGGACATTCTCCCATATTCTTGCTCGGAAGAGGTTCGGAAAGCATGCGGTCCTGACGCCGTGTCCCACCATTGAAGCGATCTTCGACCGGGTTCTCGCTTCGACCGATGCTCTGGGGATTGTTCCGATCGAGAACTCCAGCGGGGGGACAGTATATGACTCTGTGGACCTGTTGATCCGCCATGCAGGTCGCGTTTTCATTCGCGAGGAGTTGGCCATGGACGTGCGCATCGCACTACTGGGCCGTCCAGGAAGGGTGATTTCGACAGTGTATTCGCACTTTGTGCAGATCAAGCATCATTCGGACTGGTTGAAGGCACGCCATCCGCGAGCGCGTGTCCGTGCGGTGGCCAGTACGGCTCTCGCCGCTCGGAAGGCCTCCGCGAGCAAAACAGCGGCAGCCCTGGCCTCGCCCGGTGCTGCCGACGTTTATGGATTAGAGGTGCTCGAAGTCCCATCAATGGGCCGATCGCCTAACGTAACCCACTTTTTTACCATCGGAAGGGAACCGCCCGCGTTCGACGATGAGCGACAAAGAACGGCCCTCGTCGCAGCGCTTCCGAATGTCTGCGGCAGTCTCTATCGTTTTTTGGGCCCATTCGCCCGGCAAAAAGTTAATCTTTCCCGCATTGTATCGCGTCCAGTTCCCGGCCACCCGCAGACCTATATATTTTTTCTGGAGATTGATGGCGCACCGAAAACTGCGACAGTCGCCCGCACGCTTAGGCTGGCAGGAGCTCTGGCCGAATCGATGACACGCCTGGGAACCTACCCGGTTGGCAGGAGGTTCAAATCGTAGGTTGCAAAGCCCTCGCGCTTTTGCCAATCAGGAAAAAGTCCTTATGAAGCGTGTTGCGATCCTTCTTTTTTTAGTCGCCTCGGCCCTGCACGGGCAGGAGGCACCGACCATAACCATTCGCAAGGGCGAGACGACCAATGTAGCCCTGCAAACGCTTGGCGGAAGCGAGGGTCCCGCGTCGACCAAGGTGCTGCAGAACGATCTCGACCTCTCGGGATGGTTTAGTATCTCACCACCTGAGCGCGCCAGCTACAGCATCAGCGGATCGTCGGCCGGAGGCACGCTTCAGGGGCAAGTTACCGACCAACGCGGCAGCGTCGTGCTGCAGAAATCGTACTCCGGTGGTCCACGCCTGGCGGCACATCGATTTGCCGATGACATCGTCGAAACTCTCACTGGCCACAAAGGCATTGCCAGCTCCCGCATCGCCTTCGTCTCCACTCGGAGTGGACGCAAAGAGATCTATACGGCCGACTATGACGGAGCCAATGTGCGTCAATTGACACATGATAATTCGATAAGCGTCGCTCCGGCGCTCGCTCCCAACGGCAGCAAGCTTGCCTATACCGGCTATCAGAGCGGCTACGCGGACATCTACTTGATCGATCTTGGCTCGGGTGCTCGCAGCCGTATCATAAAGTTTCCCGGAACAAATTCGGGCGCGGCCTTCTCGCCCAATGGTGGGCAAATCGCCTGCACGCTCAGCAAGGACGGCAATCCGGAACTTTACGTCATCGGTGCAGGAGGCGGCGGGGCTCGCCGGCTCACCAGCACCAGAGGGGTTGAATCATCTCCAACCTGGTCGCTGGATGGTTCGCAAATCATCTATTCGTCGGACGAGCGAGGCAGTCCACAGCTCTTTCGCATAGGTGCGGGAGGAGGCAGTGGGCAGCTCATCTCGACAGGTTATAACTACTGCACTGAGCCAAGCTGGTCACCCGACGGAAAGAGGGTCGCGTTTACGGCGCGCACTGGCGGATTTTCGATCGGGGTGAAGGACCTGCAGAGCGGCGCGACGAACCTTGTCGCCAGCGGGGAGGATCCGGTATGGGGAGCGGACTCACGGCACATTATCTTCAGCTCGGGATCGAGTCTGATTTTGTTAGATGTTCCGACCGGTCGTTCGGTCCCGATTGTCACCGGACTCGGAAAGGTGACAGAACCGACCTGGTCGCGCTAGGCGCCGACGTGCGCATTCTCGTCTCAAAAAATCTTCTCACGGGTTGAAATGTTTCAGCAAAGTCCCTATTCCGATTAGAAGTATGAGAAAGCTGTTGACCCTCGGCGTGACGATCTTGCTCGCTGCGACCTTCGACGCGTGCAAAAAGAAAGGTACCGGTCCCTATGCTGGCGTGGAAGGCGACTACGTATCAGGAACCCCGCTTCCAGATCGCATCGAAGGAGCAAACTTTTTCGGCAGCAATGTGACGCGCGGGCAATTCTCGCCCGTCTATTTCTCGTATGACAGTTCTGCAATTTCCGACTCGGAAAGCGGAAAAATTCAGCGAGTGGCCTCCGCGATGAAGTCAATGAGCAATAGCTTGATCATTGCCGGCTTCACAGATGAACGAGGCACGGAGGAATATAATCGCGGCCTCGGGGAAAAGCGGGCGCAGGCCGTGCGCGATGCACTGATTTCCCAAGGAGTGAGCGGCGGACGCATCCAGACCGTTAGTTTTGGCGAGGAAATGCCCGCGGATTCGGGGAGCGGTGAATCAGCTTGGGCGATGAACCGTCGCGCTGAGTTTGGCGTAGTCAAGTAGCCCTGCGTGCGCGTACCCTTGCTGGATCTCGCCCGTGAATACGAGCGAGTGCGACCGGCGGTCGAGACGCGAGTGCGATCGGTCTTTGACGCTCAGCAGTTCATCCTCGGGAAGGTGGTTGAGGAGTTTGAACACGCGTTTTGCGAATTCACCGGCTCTGCGCATGCGATTGGCATGTCGTCGGGAACAGATGCCCAGTTGGCCATCCTCATGGCCCTACAGATCGGCCCCGGTGATGCCGTCATCACCACGCCTTACAGTTTTTTTGCGACGGCAGGCTCGATCCATCGAGCGGGCGCGGAGCCTGTATTCGTTGACGTCGATCCCGACACATTCGAAATCGATTCGACGAAGGTGCGCGCATATCTCGCGCAGCTCGCATCAGGAAGTGATGGCCAACTGGTCACTGCGCGCGGCAATCGCGTCCGGGCGGTGCTGCCAGTTCATCTGTTTGGCCTGTGCTGCGCGATGGATCCGCTTTATGATGCGGCCCGAGCCTATCGGCTGACAATTATTGAAGACGCCGCTCAGGCGATCGGCGCAGAATGCTTTTTCAGAAATAAGCCGTCACAAGCAGGCACGATGGCTGAAGCTGCCTTCTTCAGCTTTTTCCCGACCAAGAACCTGGGGGCGGCGGGTGACGCCGGCATGGCCGTCTGCCGCGACGAACGGCTCGCAGAGGAACTTCGGCTCGTTCGCAACCACGGAATGGAACAAGGCTACCTTCATCGGATCGTTGGCGGAAATTTTCGTCTCGATGCGATCCAGGCCGCTGTCCTTCATGCCAAGCTGCCCTTTGTGCAAGAATGGAACGCCGCGCGACGCCGCAACGCTTCCCTTTACGCCGCCGCTCTTGCCGATTTGCAAGACGACGTCAAACTGCCTTCGGAACCGTGGAAACGGACCGGGCTCGCCAATCATCACACGTGGCACCAGTTCGTCATCCGGGTAAAGCGGCGCGACGAATTATTGTCGCGTCTCACGGAAGCGGAAATCGGACATGCCGTTTACTATCCGGTGCCTTTGCATTTGCAGCAATGCTTTGCCTTTCTTGGTTACAAGGCGGGAGACTTTCCGGAAGCTGAGCGCGCGGCCAGGGAAGCAGTCGCTTTGCCGATCTTTCCCGGATTGCGAGAGGAAGAGATTGAGGCGGTCGTGCGGACAATCCGAACGTTCTACGAAACGTGAATGGGCATGCGGGAGATTTCGTCATTCGCGAATGTCGTCGTCCGAACCCGCGCATTGAAAGTGTGAATCGCCGCATGGAGTTGATACGCAGTGTTCCTGATCGTCCATGCCGTTCTCCACTCCAAACTGGTCGGTGCTCGCTTTTGAGAATCGTGGTTCAGCGCTGCTATTGTGGGTGTGCTGGGTTCCCGGATTGTTCAGGCTTGCCGCGAATCCGCGTGCCCTTGGCGCTCGCGGAGATCTCAGTGTCCGTCGATCGATCGGAGAAGATGTTAGCAGCCTCCCGAGTCGGACCAGGCCGTTCGGCAGAAATCGAGGGATAGAATAAGTAGCGTGCTGGAGGATTACCTGGTGTTGGTAAAAACGCGACTTGACGTTTCCTTCTCGTTTCGCCATGCACTGCGAGTTCGGCCGACCTGTGATCGCGGGAGCGGCTGCCTGCCTACCATGAGATTCTGTCGAGATATTGCGTTGCTGGTGGCCGTGTTCGCGGTCTGTCTGCCACTTTGGGCGCAAGAACCCGCGCCAATCGTCCGAGACATCGTCGTCGAGTATCTCGGCCCGCCGTCGATTTCCAAGGCGCGTGTGATCGACAACCTTGCCACTAGAATTGGGCAGCCATATAGCGAGCGCAATGCCGAGGCTGACATCCGCGCTCTCTATGCCACCGGTGGCGTGGCGAACGTGCGCATCTTTGCCGAGCCGTATTTGGACGGGGTGAGGGTAACCGTTCTGTTGCAAGGGCGACCCGTCATCGAGGAGATAATTATCGAAGGCGCCGAGCAGATCCCGCTTCGCCGCGTGCGACGCGAGGTGAGCTCGAAAGTTGGCGATGTTCTCAGCGAGGAAAAGCTCGAATCGGACCGCCAGAAGATCCTGAAAATCTACGAGGATCGCAACTACTCCGAAGTCGACGTGCAATATCGCATCCAAGAGATCGCCGGGACCAACCAGGTCCGCGTTTTCTTTCAGATTTCCGAGGGACCACGCCTGGTCGTCAGGAGAATCAATTTCTTCGGCAATGAGAGTGTCAGAAAGCGAGACCTAATCAAGGTCATGAAGACCCGTCCTTGGAACCTTCTTTCCTTCTTCAACAAAAGCGGAAGGTTGCTCCCCGCTCAAATGGAGGAAGATCGCGTGGCCATTCGGACACTCTATCAGAACCGCGGCTTCGCCGATGCTGAAGTTACCGACGTGCAAACCGTGCCGCTCGAGGGCAATGGAGTGGAGCTGAATATCACGGTGGTCGAGGGGGTCCAGTATCGCGTGAACACCGTCAGGTTGGAAGGGGTGAACATCGTTCCATCAGATGAAATCAAGCTCCGGCTGAAGATGGTGGATGGCTCGCTCTTCACACCGAAGGGGATGGGGGATGACTTGAAAATCTTGCGCGATTTCTATGGCTCGCGCGGGTATGTCGATATGCTCGCCGTCCCCGAGATCGTTCCTGCCGGACCGGGCGCGGTGGATGTGATCTATCGGATCGACGAAGGCGTGCAGTCCTATGTGAACTTGGTCAACATTCAGGGCAACACCCGGACGAAGGATCGCGTGATTCGGCGCGAGTTGGCCGTGAAACCCGGTGACGTGTTTGACACCACGTTGGTCACCGTCAGCCGTCAACGCCTCGAGAATCTCAACTACTTCTCGCGCGTCGAAACGTCGCCGTCTGATACCATTGTGCCCGGGCGAAAAGATCTGAACGTGATCGTGGAGGAAAAGCGGACCGGTTCCTTTAACTTCGGCGCGGGATTCAGCACCATCGATAGCCTCGTCGGATTCGCAGAACTCCAGCAGTCCAACTTCGATTTGTTCAACTGGCCGAGATTTGTCGGTGGCGGACAACGTTTTCGCATTCGCGGCCAGTATGGGTTGGAGCGCCGCGATTTCATTGTTTCGCTGACCGAGCCATGGTTCCTCGGCTACAGACTGGCGGTGGGAGTCGAGGGCTATTATCGTGAAGCCAACTTCCTCTCGGACGTTTACGACCAAACCAACTATGGAGCGGCCTTTTCCGCCCGCAAGGAACTGTGGCGAAGCCTCTCCGGACGCTTGGAGTATCGAATCGAAGGCATTCGCATCTTCAACGTCGACGTAGATAACGCCGGTCAGGTTATTCAAGACGCGGCCGGTGATTATACCAAGAGCGCGTTCACCGGCAGCCTGATTTGGGACACACGCGACAGCTTATTCCTCACACGCCGGGGAGAAGTTATCGAATTTACAGGCTTTATCGCGGGCGGCGGACTCGGCGGCAATGTGCAGGACTATGGCATTTCCCTTGAGAGTGCCAAGTATATCCTCTTGCCCTTCGACATTATTTTGCTTCTCAAAGGCGAGATTGCCGTGGTCGATACCTGGGGCGGGAGCGATAACGTCCCGATTTTCGATCGCCTCTACCTTGGCGGCGCGAATAACCTTCGTGGATTCGATTACCGCGAAGTCGGGCCGGTGGACGAATTTAACAATCCAATCGGCGGCGGTTCGTTAGCCTACTCAACTGTCGAACTTACCTTCCCGATCATTTCGCGCGTTCGCCTGGCGATCTTCAGTGACTTTGGCTTCGTTAATCCCGATGCTTACGACTTCAGCACTTCGAACCTCAATGCGGACATCGGTATTGGATTGCGCCTCGACTTGCCGATAGGTCCAATTCGCTTTGACTACGGGTACCCGATCATCTTCGACGATTTCAACGGCCCTCCGGGCAAATTCAATTTTAATATCGGCTACCAATTTTGAACGGTATTGGTTCAAATTGGTCCAATTGGAATCCTACTTGAACTTTGCCGGTTCTCGCTTACTCCCATACAATGCGTAAATCCATAGTATCCACCCTCCTCTGCACGGCTGCGCTCTGCGCCGTGAGCTCTGCCGCCAATGCCCAGTTTAAGCTAGGCACTGTTGATATGAACCAGGTGTTCACGGCTTATTTTAAAACCAAAGACGCCGAAGCAAAGATCAACGACGCTCGGGCCGCGGCCAAGAAGGAGCTCGATGAACGCCTCGAGACCTTAAAAAAGGCCATGGACGAAATCAATAAGACTAACCAGGAGATCGAGAAGCCGGAGCTGAGTAAGGATGGGAAGGAGAAACTATCGAAGCAACGCGACGAAAAGGTCCAAGAGGCACGCAATCTGGACCGCGAGATTGCAGAGTTCCGCCAGACTCGGGAGCGTCAGCTTCAGGAGCAGTTCATGCGCATGCGCAAGGATATCATTGACGACATCATGAAGGTCGTGAACGAAAAGGT
>DATDKN010000043.1:0-2259 GCA_036519995.1 Terrimicrobium sp.
AACGGCGCCTACATTCTCGAAGATTGGCGAATCAATGACCGAATTCGCCTCCGCAAAAATCCCCACTATTGGAATGCGAAGAACGTTGGCTTGCAGAGTGTTGAAGTGCTTCCCATTAGCGTGGCAACAGTCGCTTTCAACTTTTTCGCCGGCGGCCTCGCCGACCTGATCGTCGATAAGAATCTCACTCCGAATGCGTTGCTCGATGAGCTTAAGAAGACGCCGGCTTTTCATTCGGCGCCCTTCGCGGGCATCTACTTTCTGCGCTTCAATTGTTCAAAGCCCCCGTTCGATGACCCGCGCGTGCGCCGCGCGTTCGCCATGGCCGTGGACAAACGCAGAATCGTCGAGAAGATCACCCGGGCCGGAGAATTGCCCGCAACGAGCTTTGTCCCGCCCGGTATGGCTGGCTATGTGTCTCCGGAAGGACTTCCCTACGATCCAGAAGGGGCGCGCCGTCTTCTCACAGAAGCAGGGTACCCAGAGGGGAAAGCTTTTCCGCTAACCACGTTCCTTTACAATGAGAGCCAGCAAAACCGCGACATCGCCGTCGAGTTGCAAGCAATGTGGGTTCGGCATCTCGGCGTCAACGTGAACCTCGCTCTGCAGGAGTGGAAGGTCTATCTGAATTCACTTTCCTCCCTCGATTACGGCATCGCCCGATCGAGCTGGGTCGGCGATTACCCGGATCCAAATACGTTCCTCGACATTTTCGTGACCGGCAACGGGAACAACCGAACCGGTTGGAGCGATGCAAACTACGATCGCCTGATCGCGGATGCGGCCAAAGAGACCAATCCTGAACGGCGGTTGGAAATTCTTCGTGAGGCGGAAACCATCCTCATTCGCGAGCAAGTCCCGATTTGTCCCATCTTCTACTACGTCGGAATTCAGCTCTATGATCCGGAGAAGCTGGGAGGCATCGAATCTAATATCCTCGACGAACACCCGGTCAAAGCCATCTACCGAAAAGACCGCTAGCGGCCCATCCCGATGCAAACTTTGTTCTCAGGCCTGAGTCTACGCCGCAGCCTTGCTGGCGTTTAATTGGCTGCAGAACTCGCCGATGCGTTCGAGCGCGACTTTGATTTGCCCGAGTCCGGTGGCGTAGCTGCAGCGAACATGCCCTTCCCCGCTGGGACCAAATGCCGTCCCTGGCACCACCGCTACTTTCTTTTCGCGAAGGAGTTGGAGGGAAAATTCGCGACTGGTAAGTCCTGTGGAGCTAATCTTGGGGAAAACGTAAAATGCGCCCCGCGGTTTGAAGCACTCCAGACCGAGGTCATTGAAGCCGCGCACGACGTAGTTGCGACGGAGTTCATATTCTCGGCGCATGCTCAGCATGCTCTGCTCCCCGCGTTCAAGCGCCTCGATGGCGGCCTCCTGTCCCATGATGGGCGCACAAAGGATGGCGTACTGGTGGATCTTCATCATCGCCTCGATGACCGGCTGGGGCGCGCAAGCAAATCCGATTCGCCATCCGGTCATGGCATAGGCTTTCGACACTCCATGAAGCAGTATGGTGCGCTCTTTCATGCCGGGAAGGGCCGCTACCGAAGGATGCGCTGCCGAGTCATAGGTTAACTCGCTGTAAATCTCGTCCGAAAGCACCGTCAGATTGTGCCTGATGCAAACCGCGGAAATCTTCTCAAGCTCGTCGATCGGCATCGTCGCTCCGGTGGGATTCGTCGGAAAATTCAACATCAACACCTTGGCGCGCGGCGTGATGGAGCGTTCCAACGCTTCAGCCCGGAGAACGAAATGATCGCCACCCCGCGTGGGAATCGCGCGAGGCACTCCGCCGGCCAGAATCACACTTGGGCTGTAGGAGACGTAGCAAGGCTCGTGATAAAGGACCTCGTCCCCCGGATTGAGAATAGCCCGAAGGGCCAGGTCGATAGCTTCGGAGACACCAACTGAAACGAGCACTTCGCCGAGCGGATCGTAGTGAACGCCAAAGTGATTGGCGACGTACTTGCCGATGACGCGTCGGAGCGCAGGAAGGCCAAGATTGGAGGTGTAGCCGGTGTGCCCTCTTTCCAGCGAGTAAATGGCCGCCTCACGAATATGCCATGGAGTTACGAAGTCCGGCTCGCCAATTCCCAACGAGATGACATCGTCCATGCTTTGCACGATTTCAAAAAAATCCCGAATGCCTGAGCGCGGAATGTCGCGCACGTGGTCGGCAACCCGGATGCTCATGGCGAGACAGAGAGGCGTTCGGGTGCCTGTTCGAAGTGGTGAAAAGCTCCGTTCTCC
>DATDKN010000044.1:0-2785 GCA_036519995.1 Terrimicrobium sp.
AGGTTGGGCCCGGGCAGAGCTGGGCAGGCAGGATTCCCATTGGTCGACCGATAGCCAATACCGAGGTATACGTCCTGGACGGCCATCTTAACGCGCTGCCCATCGCGGCTGCTGGAGAGATTTGGATTGGCGGAGAGGGAGTGGCGACCGGATATCTCAACCGGCCGGAGCTGACCGCGGAGCGTTTCGTCCAATCGCCTTTCGTATCCGGCCAAAGGCTTTACCGTACGGGCGACCTGGGCCGTTTTCTGCCTGATGGCAACATCGAATTCCTTGGCCGTCGCGATCATCAAGTAAAGATCCGAGGGTTCCGAATTGAGCTGGGAGAGATCGATTGCGTGCTCCGCCAGCACCCCAACGTCGCCGCTACGGCTGTAGTCGTCCGAGAGGACAATGGTCAAAAGCAGCTGATAGCCTACTTCGTTGCCGCCGCGTCCGATCAATCGCCCGCACCTTCCGAGCTGCGGGACTTTCTTCGCCGAAAGCTGCCCGAGTACATGGTTCCTTCCGTTTTCGTGGGCCTTGAGAAGCTGCCTCTGACCCCCAATGGCAAGATCGACCAGAATGCCCTGCCCGCGCCGGTTCCAAGCCAGCAAGGAGACGGCTCGGTTGAACCCCGCAACGAGACCGAGCGAACCGTCGCTGACGTGTGGTCCGTTGTCTTGAATCTCGAGGGGATCGGAATTTATGACGATTTTTTTGAGCTCGGCGGACATTCGCTTTTGGCAACACGCGTGGTCTCTCGCCTGTGCAGCATTTTCGGTGTTGAGATCCCGCTGCGCGTGCTTTTCGATAATCCCACGGTTGTTGCGCTCGCAGAGTTCATCGCTTTTACGAGGGGGGATCTTTTGGAACTCCCATGTCGTGTTTGAAGACAGTGGAAAAATTCGCAGCTATTGGAGTTAACGAAATTGTCTGTCTTATCGATTTTGGAATCGATTTCGACACGACGATGAGCGGCCTCGAGCATCTTGCGAGACTGGCGGAGCTCACAAACCAGGCTCTTTCTGGCTTGGCAGCGACCCTGCACCTGGTTCCCGCTCAATGAGCGACATCGCCGAACGCATAGCGTCTCTGCCGCCGGAGAAGCGAGCATTGCTCGCGGCTCGCGTTGCAAGAGCTGAGCGCCCGGCCCGCGGGCGCGAACAAATTCCACGCAGAGAGACAGCAGGTCCTGCGCCGCTCTCATATACCCAGCAGAGCGTGTGGTTCCTGGATCAGCTCTACCCGAAAACGTTGCCTACAACTCGCCCATCGCAGTCCGCTTTACTGGTCGGCTGGATCCGGATGCTCTGGAGTGGACCTGGAATCAGATCATTTGCCGCCATGATCTCCTGCGCACCGTGTTTGAATTGCATCAGGGGGATCCCGCGCAGTATCCAACGCCGAAGAGAAAGAGGCGGGTCAAGCAAGCGGCTCACGATTCTTCTGCCCGAGCGCTCCCTCGCGTTTCTTTGGTGCGCGCCCATGCAATTTGGTGATCGTGATAAACGAGCGATTCGACAGGGCAAGTTTTACAAGGGTCGCCGCTTGCGTCCGCGAGCTTGATCCGAGCACCACTGTGCTTGTGACAAGTGATGCGCCGACCATGGACCTTTGCCTTCCGGAGAACCCAACCCTGATTCTTTCTCCGGCGCTCATCAGACATCGGCCGCGGATTCGCGGACGACTCTTCTGCGGATATCCATTTAGCAAGAGTGAGGAATACAGGATCCTTCAAAAGGCCGGTATTCCCGTTCCCAAGTGGGCTCTCCTGAGCGAAGACCATTTCCCTGACCTGTCCGAATTCGACGACTACATTGTCAAGAAACCGACAAAGGCGGACGGGGAGCGGAAGTCAGGATCGTGCGGAAGAGCCACGTGAAATGGAAGTCCGTCACGACGCGCTCCGCGGGAGCGAGCTCTTCGCTGATCCTCCAGCAATTTCATTTACACCGGACGACGGTCCCGTGTGTTATCGGGTCACCACGCTGTTCGGCAAGGTGTTGTATTCGCAGAGATCTCAAAGGTGCGACGAAGGTCTTACGCTGGCAGGACCGGACGACTTCCGGCTCGGCGGCGTCTCCATTGTCGCGAGCGCCAAGGGCAGTCAAGTGCAACTCAACACGAGGAGGATATCATCCAACTCGGCGAGCTCGCACACGCAGCGTTCCCGCAAATTCCGCTCTTGGGCTTTGACATCGTGCGTGAGGTGTCTACGAGTAAGCTCTTTGTGCTCGAGGCTAATGCAATCGGCTATGTCTGGAACTTTGACGCGAGAATCAAGACCAGCTATGACTTTTCGGCGGAAGCGCAATTCGATGGGCTGCGCAAGGCTGCCTACATCCTTGCCGAGAAGATCCAGCAATCCGCAGACTGAGACGGAACATCATGAAGCCTGAGTCTGAAGCAAACAAGCGCATCGCCACCCTGTCTCCGGCCCAACGAGCTGCCTTAATGCGAAGGCTTCAGGATAAAGGCGAGCTCTCTGCGCGTGATCGCATTTCGAGGCGTGATCCCCAGCAGCCAGCTCTGCTGTCGTTTGCCCAAGAAAGCCTCTGGTTTCTCGCTGCGCTGGAACCGGAAAGCCGAGCCTATAATTCGGGCCAGACCTATCACTTGAAGGGAGCGCTGAACGTGGTTGCTTTGCAGAAAAGCTTTGAAGAAATTCTGCGCCGCCACGAGGCGCTTCGAACTACTTTTGCGTCCCATGACGGCAGTCCGGTTCAAGTCATCGCTCCTCACGGCCCCTTAAAGTTGCCGATTATTGATCTGACCATCATCCCACGGGAGCAGCGTGCTGAGG
>DATDKN010000045.1:0-3985 GCA_036519995.1 Terrimicrobium sp.
CGGCCGCAGCGTCGTAATTCGCAGTCCCCGGGAGGCGGCCGATCACGGCCTTACCTACCTGAGCGAGGATCGTAAAGGCAAAGGATTGCACGTTGCCCTCGGCCTGCGTGAAAATCTCACCCTCATGACTCTGAAACGCTATGCGCGTCCCTGGCTGCTGCCGAAAAACGAAGAGGAGGCCCTGCGGGAAGCCGTCCAGCGATTCGGAATTCGAACAGGTTCACTCGAGATTCGCGCATCTTCGCTCTCCGGTGGCAACCAGCAAAAACTAGCCCTGGCGAAGGTCCTCCATCCCGATCCCCGCGTGGTCGTCCTCGACGAGCCTACCCGTGGCGTGGACATCGGTGCGAAGCGCGACATCTATTTTCTTATCCACGAGTTGGCGGAGGAGGGCCGCGGTGTGGTGGTTATTTCGTCCGAGTTGATCGAGTTGATCGGGCTGTGCGACCGCGTGGTCGTCATGCGGCTTGGCAAGGTGAAAGCTACCCTGACTGCGGACGAGTTAAGCGAAGAACAATTAATTGCCTATGCAACAGGAACGCGCTAGCGCCCCGGTTCGCGGCATGGCCGGATCAGCTGGCCGGTCGTGGGCCCGACTCTCGAACCTTGGACCCGTCATTGGGCTCGTGCTGCTTTGTATTGCAGGCACGGTGCTCAATCCCGACTTCGCTACTTTCGACAATGCCATGAACGTGCTGACCCGCACGGCATTCATCGGCATCATCGCAGTGGGCATGTGTTTCGTGATTATCTCGGGTGGCATAGATCTTTCCGTCGGGTCGATGGCCGCGTTGATCGCCGGCTGCGTCATCCTTTTGATGAATCGCCTCGGGGTGGCGGGGCTTTCGCCGGTCGCGGCCGTGACTTTCGGCATTGTCTTGGCTCTGGTGTTGGGAGCCTTGTTCGGACTGTCGCACGGTTTGCTCATCACCCGCGGCCGCATCGAACCGTTCATCGTCACTTTGGGAACGCTGGGCATCTACCGAGCTTATCTTACCTACTTCGCCGAGGGCGGCGCCATCACGCTCGACAACAACCTCTCCGACGTCTATAGCCCAGTCTACTACGGCAGTCTGCTCGCAATTCCGATACCGGTCCTGGTATTCCTGGTGGTTGCGGTGATCGGCGGCGTGATTCTGAACCGCACTGCTTACGGCCGCTATGTTCAGGCGATCGGCTCCAATGAGCAGGTCGCGCGCTACGCGGCAGTGGACGTGGACCGCATCAAGGTGATTACCTACATGCTCCTGGGCACGTGTGTTGGCATCGCGACTCTACTCTATGTTCCACGTCTCGGTTCGGCTTCGCCCAGTACTGGTCTGCTCTGGGAGCTCGAGGCCATTGCCGCGGTCATCGTCGGGGGAACGGCATTAAAGGGCGGTGCCGGCAGCATCACCGGCACCGTCATCGGCGCGATTCTCCTTTCGGTGATCAGCAACATCCTCAACCTGACGAACATTATCAGCGTTTACCTCAATGCCGCCGTGCAGGGCTTTGTGATCATTATCGTGGCCTTCATGCAACGCAGGCGCCAGTAAGTTGCCGCGCAAAAGTTGTGGCGTCTCCGCCGCTAAGATTGGATAATACCTTCCAATCATGAATACCCCCATACAATCGTTGCATAGAAGCTCCCCCCTGGCCTCGATCGCGAGGATCAAGTCCAAGCTCAATCCAAACCTTGCCATCTCTGGTGCGGTCATTCTGTTATCCGCTCTCTGGCTGATCGGCGCTGGATCGGCAGCGTTCGCCGCTGAGGAGAAGAAGGTAAACATGGGCGTCTCCGTTCCCGCAGCTACTCATGGCTGGACGGGCGGGGTTGTCTTCTGGGCCAACCAGGCAAAGAAGGAGCTCGAGAAGGCTCACCCGGGACTAAGGGTCACGATCAAGACCGCGTCCAGCCCGGCTGAACAGGCTAACCAGCTACAGGACCTGCTCACGGCCACCAAGATCGACACTCTCGTCGTCCTCCCCTTTGAATCTGCGTCGCTAACGAAACCAGTGGCGCAGCTCAAGAACAAGGGTGTCTACGTGACGGTAGTCGACCGTGGCCTCACCGACACCAGCGCCCAAGACGCCTACGTGGCGGGCGACAACAAGGCGTTCGGGAAGGTATCTGCTGAGTACTTGGCGAAGGCACTGAATGGCAAAGGCAATGTTGTGATCCTCCGCGGCATTCCAACCGCGATCGACAACGAGCGCGTGGAGGGCTTCGAGTCCGTCATGAAGAACCATCCGGACATCAAGATCCTGGATGCTAAGCACGGCAATTGGAACCGCGACGATGCCTTCAAGGTCATGCAGGACTATTTGACCCGCTTCAAGGAAATCGACGCAGTCTGGGCCTCTGACGACGACATGGCTGTGGGCGTTCTAAAGGCCATCGAGCAAGCGAAGCGCAACGACATCAAGATCGTTCTCGGAGGCGCCGGAGCTAAAGGCATGATCAGGGCGCTGATTGACGGGAGCAACCCGCTAATCCAGGCGAACGTGACCTACTCGCCAAAGATGATCTACGACGCCATCAAACTGACTGCCGAAGCTCGACTCAAGGGTGAGAAGGTGCCGGAGACCCACATCATCCCTTCGGTGTTGGTCACAAAAGAGAACGCCCAGGAGTATTACTATCCTGACTCGCCGTTCTGAGCGCGCGAGGAGAAAAGCTCTCTTCGCCGGAGGTAGACATTAGAAGCATCACGAACGCCAGGCGCAATCGCCTGGCCGAGCCGACGCGTTCGCGCAGAGGGCACTGAAACAAGTTGTGGCATCTTTCGGCCGACTGGGGATAATGAGGAAATATGAAAACCCCCTCATTCTTTCCGAAGAGAGTGCCCAAATTCTCCCCCCTTGGTAAACACGGGCTTGGCGCCGCCCTGTCGATGTCACCGCGATTCAGCCTCCGGAGGTCAGTCCTTCTCGCCGCAGCGTTGGCTGTCTTCTCGATCGTTTCAGCGCCGGCCGCTGAGGAGAAGAAAGTCAACATGGGCGTTTCGATTCCTGCGGCGACCCACAGCTTTACCGCCGGCATCGTCTTTTGGGCCAACCAGGCCAAGAAGGATCTCGAGAAGGAACATCCTGGAATCAAGGTCACGGTGAAGACGGCAGGGAGTGCTCCCGAACAGGCGAATCAGTTGCAAGACCTTCTCACGGTAACCAAGATCGATACCCTGGTCATCTTTCCCTTCGAGTCTGCGTCGCTCACCAAGCCGGTCGCCCAACTCAAGAACAAGGGAGTCTACGTGACCGTGGTCGACCGTGGGCTGACCGACACCAGTGCGCAAGATGCCTACGTTTCGGGTGACAACACTGCCTTTGGCAAGGTAGCCGCCGAATATCTCGCCAAGGCCCTCAATGGCAAAGGAAACATCGTTGTCCTCCGAGGCATACCCACGACACTCGACAACGAGCGAATGGACGCGTTCAACGCGGTGATGAAGAATTATCCCGACATCAAAATCCTGGACGCCAAGCATGGAAACTGGAACCGCGATGACGCGTTTAAGGTCATGCAGGACTACCTAACCCGGTTCAAGGAGATAGATGCCGTCTGGGCAGCTGATGATGACATGGCCGTTGGTGTGCTCAAAGCCATCGAGCAGGCCAAACGCGACGATATCAAGATCGTCTTTGGTGGCGCCGGAGCCAAGGGGATGATCAAGACGCTGATGGAGGGAACAAATCCCCTGATTCAAGCGAATGTCTCCTATTCGCCGAAGTTCATGTACGACGCGATCAAGCTCACCGCCGAGGCGCGACTCAAAGGCGAGAAACTGCCGGCAACTTACATCATCCCCTCGGTGTTGATCACCAGGGAAAACGCGAAAGACTTCTACTTCCCGGATTCGCCATTCTGATTCTGTTTGCGCCAGCGGACGGCCGCGCGGTTTCTTGTTTAGAGTCGTCGTAGACGGCCCAAGCAGAATCGTTGATCGGGTTATCACTGAACCCGGGTTGCTCTACGCCGTATCACCAATCGTATAGTCAGAAT
>DATDKN010000046.1:0-6761 GCA_036519995.1 Terrimicrobium sp.
AGGAGTGCTGGAGTCAACCTTGAAATACCAGTCTTGACGAGTTGAGAATCTAACATTACGCCGTGAATCCGGCGGATGGACAATGCCAGACGGGCAGTTTTACTGGGGCGGTATCCTCCTAAAGAGTAACGGAGGAGTTCAAAGCTTACCTCATCGTGGTTGGCAATCACGAGTAGAGCGTAAAGGTATAAGGTAAGTTGACTGCGAGACCAACAAGTCGAGCAGGGACGAAAGTCGGAATTAGTGATCCGGCGGTTGAATGTGGAATCGCCGTCGCTTAACGGATAAAAGGTACTCCGGGGATAACAGGCTTATCGCCACCAAGAGTTCATATCGACGTGGCGGTTTGGCACCTCGATGTCGACTCATCGCATCCTGGGGCTGGAGAAGGTCCCAAGGGTTTGGCTGTTCGCCAATTAAAGCGGTACGCGAGTTGGGTTCAAAACGTCGTGAGACAGTTTGGTCCCTATCTGTTGTGGGCGTAGGATATTTGAGAAGAGCTGCTTCTAGTACGAGAGGACCGAAGTGGACGAACCAATGGTGTTCCGGTTGTTCCGTCAGGAGCAGCGCCGGGCAGCTATGTTCGGAAAGGATAAGCGCTGAAAGCATCTAAGCGCCAAGCCTATCCCAAGATGAACTCTCCCTGAAGAACCGTGGAAGACCACCACGTTGATAGGGTCCGGGTAGAAGCGCAGTAATGTGTTTAGCTTAGGACTACTAATGTTCGTTCGGCTTTTTTATTCTTCGATCAGCTTCATGCAGATTCAGATCGTTGGCGTTGCGGGTTTGCCCAAGTATGCGGTTGTCAGAGAACCAAGACGTTCTTTCAAGTTTTGGCAGGAAGTGAATGCCAGACATCTAGGAGTCGAATGGCGGTTCCTATCGTCTGGTGATTTTTGCGTGGTGGTCCCACCCGTTCCCATCCCGAACACGGAAGTGAAACGCCACAGCGCCGATGGTAGTGCTTGTCTAGCTTGCGCGAGAGTAGGTCATTGCCAGAATTAATGCCCAGCCTCATCGAAAGATGGGGCTGGGCATCTTTTTTTAGTTCTCTTTAGCGACGGTGTTCTCACCGTCGATGGGGCCGACGGCGGTGGGGACGCCGCCGCTGCAGTTGCAATCGCGCTAGGCGCGGTTCACCGTCTCGGCCTCGAGGACTTCGCGGCGGATGCTCTTCCCGCGCAGCCTTGACCACCAGAGTACGATTGGCGCAGCGATGAAGATTGAGGAATAGGTTCCCACCAGAATACCAACGAGGATGGCGAAGGAGAAATCGCGGAGCACGGCGCCTCCGAAGAAATAGAGCGCCCCCACCGAAAGAAGAGTTGTCCCGCCCGTGAGGATCGTCCGCCCGAGTGTCTCATTGATGGAGGTGTTCATCAGCGACTGGATCGAACCGCGTTCCCGGTGCTTGAGGCCTTCACGAATACGGTCAAAAACGACGATGGTGTCGTTGATCGAGTAACCGGCGATCGTGAGGATGGCTCCTACCATGACGAGCGAAAGCTCGCCGCCGATCAGAGAAAAGACTCCCATCGTAATGATCACGTCGTGAAGAAGGGCAACGACCGCGCCGATGGCGAACGAAAATTCAAACCTGAAGGTCACATAAATGAGAATGCCGATCATGCCCAAACCAAGTGCCAGCGCGGCTTTCTTGGCGAACTCCAAGCCGATTTGGGGTCCGACGTTTTCCTGCGCCACCGCTATCACGTCGCGATCGCGATAAGTCTCCTGCAACTTGGAAAGGATGGTGGCAGAAGTGCCTTGCGGGCTTCGAATCGAAAGTCGGTCTTGCATGCCTTCACGTTCGAACTGAATAACCACATCGCCCAGACCGATGCCCTCCAGTGCCTGGCGCGCTTCCGCGATGTTCACGGGCTGTTTGGAATCGATCACCAGCAGATCGCCACCGCGAAAGTCGATGCCGAAGTTTTTCTCACCCCGCAGCGCGAAGATGGCCATGGATCCACCAATCAATGCCAGGGAAAGGAGAATGGCGAGACGGCGCTTTCCGAGGAAGTCAAACTTCCTCTTCGGTATGAGATCGAGCATGGAGAGCTTCTTCAAGCCGAATCGCTCGATGAGCCAGCGGAACGCCGTGCGGGTCACCAGCAAAGCGGAGAACATGGAGGCGATGATGCCGAGTGTCAGGGTCACCGCAAAACCTCTCACTGAGCCGGTCGCCTGCCAGAAAAGGATCACCGCCGTGATGAGGGTCGTCACGTTGGCGTCGAAGATCGCGCTGAAAGCCTTGTCGTAGGCGGCTTCGAGTGCAGCCTTGAGCGACTTACCGGCCGATGTCTCTTCTCGGAGCCGCTCGTAGATGAGAACGTTGGCGTCCACCGCCATGCCCATCGTGAGGATGATTCCGGCAATGCCGGGAAGTGTCAGCACGAAATTGAACATCGCCATCGCTCCGAAGAGGATCACCATGTTCACCAGCAGGCCTAGAAATGCCACGACGCCGGCGAAGCGATAATAGACAATCACGAAGCCGAAGACGAGCACGAGACCAGTGAGACCCGCGAGGATCCCGCTCCGAATCGAATCTGTTCCCAACGTCGGAGAGACGCTGCGCGTTTCTTCAACCTCGACGGGCACGCGAAGGGGGTTTTCCAGGGCGCTCGCGAGGTCCCGTGCTTCCTTTTCGGAAAACCGACCGGTGATTACGGCACTGCCGCCGTAAATCGGCTCATTGACATGGGGCGCGCTTTGCACATCGCCATCAAGCAGAATGGCGATCTGTCCGCGCGTCGGAGCGAGCGATTGCGTCAGGTCGCCGAAGATTTTCGCTCCTTCGGAATCCAAAGAGAGCGATACACCGTATCCCTGCTGGTCAAAGTAGGCGTAGGCACGTTTGAGGTGTTCACCGGAGAGCTCCGGACGCCGCTTAACGAGCAGCTTGAACTCCTGGTCCTTCCCTTCGACACGATCCTTGTAGGTTTTTATCACGTAGCCTGGCGGCATGATTTCCTCGCCAGCTTCAATGCGTGCGATCCGGTCCCCCCCGCCGGCAACCGTGGCCAACTCGAGCTTGGCCACACGCTGCAATTCGCCCTTGGTTGTCTCGATCTGGCCGGTATCTAGTCCGGGAATTTGCACGAGGATTCGATCGCGCCCCTGTGGCGTGATCACAGGTTCGCTCACTCCATAGGCGTCGACACGTTTTCTAATTACCTCGACCGCCTGATCGAGGAGATCGGAGGTAATCGGTTGATCGGCCTGCGGGGTGAGTCTAATCAGAAATGACGTCCCCCCTTGAAGATCAAGTCCCAGTTTGATTTTTTTCGACGGAGGCAGTGCTTCTTCGAGGCAGAAGGCTACCAGCAAAACCGAGAGGACTAAACCAAGCCAACGCTTGCGGACCGGCAGGTCGGAGGCGAAATACCACCCGAACAGGATCAGGAGCAAAAGCCCAACGAAGAACGTCAGCGCGGGGGACATGGCGAGGCAAAGGCGATGCTCAGAAAGACGGCAAAGCTCGGACGTGAACTGGCTTGGGCATCTGGGACGCGAATGGGTGGCTCTACTTGACCTCTTCTGCGACTTCGCTGCTCTTCTCCACCGCGGCGACCGAAGAGCGGTCAAACTCGATTTTAACGTTATCGGCGACCTTCACGAGGACGGTCTTTTCCTTCACATTGGCCACGATGCCGTGGATGCCGGAACTCGTGACGATTTTGTCGCCCGTCTTGATCGATGCCACCAGCTTGGCGTGGTCTTTTTGACGTTTCTGCTGAGGGCGAATTAGCAGAAAATAAAAGATCACAAAGACAAAGATCAGCGGCATCATCGACACCAGGAACGACGGCTGTGGCGTCCCTGGGCCGGGGGTGGCTGCTTGCGCGAGGAGGAGAAAGTCGATGAGATTCATGAGAACCGCGCAGAATACGGAGCCCGCGGCGTCAACGCAAACGAGAATTGACGCCCACGGGCGCGCGTAGCGTGTTGCCGTTCACTCTTCGGGAATCACCCCTCTCCAGCGATCCAGCGTCAGGATCCGCGAAATAGGGCGATTTCCGCGTGATCTTCGATTACACGTCGTTCGGTCTTGCGACCATGATGCCGGCGTTTGTGCGATAGCGGTTAAGATAGCTGCTCAGGCGTGAATCAATGATGACTTTGCCGGCATTCTTGGAAGCGTGCATGAATCTTAGGACGCCGTTCGTGTCCCGGTAAGCAAGGCCAACATGAGAAGTGTACCCTCTCGGCCAGGTACTTACGATGCAAACGATGTCGCCATTGCGGAGGTATTTCTCCGCAGCAGCTACCCTCGATTTTGGAACATACCAAATTCCGCGCCTGGAGAGCTGATCTTCAATGCGGGACATTTCCGGGACCAGCGACGGATTCGCGCGGAGCTGCCTGCTTTTATACCAGAAGGCAGACATCTCTTTCATGTCGCGCTTAAGCTTTCTGGCGCCAGGAAGCGAAGGGGTGACGTTCGAGACCAGGCCGCGCTTCTGATTATCATAAAGCCATTGTTCGAGATAGTGCAGTCGGGAGGTGAAGATGCCGGTGCACGTTCCCCCGCGGTATCGATCGAGCTCGATCATGCGCAGGAGATCTTGCGTCGTCGGATTTTCGGCCGTCTTGAATGCGCGGGCAGTGCCGAGGGCAATCTCGAAGAACGTCCAGCAGTCCATTCCTGCCATGTTCACGCTCGGGGCCTCGATGCGGTCATCGAGCTCCAGCGTGTAGTTCTTGTATGGTGTCCCCAATAAGGCGAGACCGACTTTGGTCGTGCGCTCCCCGACCGAAAGCTCCCTCCAATTTTCATTGAGCCCGCGGCTCACCAACGCCTGATATCTCGTCGGACCTACGAAGATGACGCTCTCCGGTAGCGTCGAAGCCTGCAAGCTAGACCAAAGGGCGAAGGCGCAGGCCCATACGAATTTTCGCATGAGCTTGCACATTAGCAGCGATTTTCCAAGCCGCAACAGTCAGAATGGGCTTCAGTGTCAGACAGAGATCCTGCATAGTGCCCCCAATGGACACTCCGCCACCGCCACCTTCCCAGGACGCACCTCCTACATCGCCGCCTGCCTCGGGGGTGGACGCTACGGAACGCCAATGGGCACTGGGCCTTCATTTGAGCGCTCTGCTCGGCTTCGCCGGCCCTCACCTGCTCAACGTCATTGGGCCGCTGATCATTTGGCTGATCAAAAAACAGGACAGCCCCTACTTAGACTTCGTTGGGAAACGCGTCCTGAACTTCCAGCTCTCCTATTCACTTTACGGGTTTGCTGCTATCACTCTCTTCGGGCTCCTCTGGTGGCTGGTGATTGGATTTATCTTTCTTCCCATCTACGCCATCGTGGGAGTTGCCTGGCTAATCTTCACCATTATCGGCGCAGTCAAGGAGAGCAACGGCGAGACCTACGAATATCCGTTCGTAATCAAGTTCTTACAGTAACCAGCTTATGTGATCTTGTAGCAGCGGTATCCCTACCGCCGTCCTGCTTATAGCGGCCGTTTCGTCAGGCCTTAACTCTCCCGTTGCCGCGGTTCCTGACCGGCCGCGCACCCGCCTCCCTCCTTGATATTTACCCCTTTTCCGGTATAGTAACAACCCACTGGGGGCGTATTGGTTTCGACATGAAGTTCGATGCCAGGCTCGCATGCCGAGGATGATTCGTTGGCCTCGCTAAAAATCGAATCAAACAAATAAACGCAGATCACGAAGATCTAGCTCTCGCGGCCTAACGTGCCGTGACGTGTCCGGGCTGACGCCTGCTAAGAACGGATACGATGGCAGCAGGCTGGCCTTCCGCCGGGGCGACCGCGGTGTGGGGTGAATTCGATTCCGTGGCCGCTTGGGAGCCTGTGGCGTGACGGTCCGCAGCAGCGCTCCGACACCAAAGATCGCCTAAGCATGTAGAAGGTCTCGCTGACCGCTTTATGGACAGGGGTTCAACTCCCCTCGCCTCCACTCAATGAGCTTTCAGTGTTAAGAATAAAGTTTTAAGTCTGCGCGAGGTGGCTTACTTAAAACTTACAGTCTTAAGACTTAACACTTCCCATTGGCCTTGAACTCAGCAGCGGATTGAAATCTCGTGGGCTTTGCCACGAGGACCGCTCGTGAAAATCGCCGACGAGATGTAGCCGTTGGATGGATGGCGGACATGGCTGAGAAACTGCTCTAGGCCGTCGTGATCGGTGTTGTCGCTGGCGACGATGCCTCCAGCGCGAAGGTGCGGTTCTAAGAGCTTGAGCACGTCAAAGTAAAGTTCCTTGGCGCCGTCGAGAAAGATCATGTCGATGTCTCGGGGTGAATCCGACAAGGTCTCGCGGGCGTCGCCGATGCGAAGCTCGACCCATTTTTCGACTCCGGCCGCGGCGAGATTCTCCCTGGCCCGGTCCGCTTTGGCAGGCTCGAATTCGGTCGTAATGAGTCGGCCGACGCCGTTATCCCTGATCGCGGAGGCGAGAAAGATGGTCGAAATGCCGAATGAAGTGCCAAACTCGACGATGGTTTCCGCCCGGATCGAGCGGGCGAGGCCGTAGAGCAGTTTGCCAAATTCCCAGCCGATGGCCATGTAGGCCATGCGCATCGATCGGTAAAATCCCAGAACGGAATCGCCGTCCGACGCGGTCTCTATGGCCGCTCGCCGGGCAAGAGGGTCGTTTCGCTCCGCGTCGGCATAGAGTTCGTTGAGAAGTTTGGTAACTTGGTCCGTGGCAATCCACGGCTCCGGAGCATTCATATCGTTCATGGTGTGTGTGTGTGAAATGTTGGGTGTGGTCGCCCCTGAGAC
>DATDKN010000047.1:0-4804 GCA_036519995.1 Terrimicrobium sp.
GAGCTTGATCTGCTTCACCTCCTGCGCAATGGCCGCGCCGGGATCAAATAGAGCGAAAGCCAGAAGCGCCGGGAACAAAACACCCAGAAACCCCTGACGCGTGGACAGCGCGCATCTGTTTCGAATGAACGACATGACATGGTGCTCCGTCTCGATGCCTCGCTTGCCAACTCCATTTTGGCTGCGGCATGACGGTAACCTCTGTTTACGCCAATATTATGCGGGGTATCGCCGCTCGGGGCGCACCTCCGCTCGCTCACTTCTCCCGTGCTGGGGTCACCTTAACACTCCAAGAAATTGCCTTCGTCCTGGTTACCCGCCATATGGGTAATAAACATTGCAGTGAAACGACGTAAGGTAAGGAGGGGCACCAGATCAGTCGGTATCCGACGGATCCCGCGACCGCGCTGCTGGCCAGAGGACCGGCGTTAAAGTGACCGTGAGCCACGCGGCCAGCCCGGCATTGATCAAGCAGTGAATGTGCCAAGATGTAGTGCCACGCGTGGCGGCGGAGAAGCCGAAGCCTCCTTACCTGCTTGAGCGATCGCGCCCTATCACCAAGGTCTCCGGCTCGATATTCCAGCCGCTAATCTTCAGCGTCGGGTGCGATCCAATCGAGTGTTTACCAGGGAAGCGCGCCTCGACAGTCCGTTCCTCTCCCGGCAACAGAGAGACGTAATTATCTTCCCAGAGTACTGGCAGTATCTCTTCACCCGGCTTCCCCGCTTCCACCACGAGTCGGACCTGGAATGCCAGCGCCGCCGATCTATTCTTCAGGCGGACTTGGACAGACTCGCCGTCCTTCGCCCGACGAAGGTGAGCTGTCGCCTTGAGATGCATCTTTGGCAAATTCAATAGTCTGGTCATATCTCCGTAAGAAGTAATCGGCGTTGAAACAACATTAGTGTTTTTCCAATCGAACTCCGGCTTCTTGGCTGAGAGCCAGTAGAAGTTCGAGCTCAACAACCTTCCAGTTGCATCCTTCAAGTTCAGTTGAAGGAAATAGACGGTTGGGTTGACGTCGGATCGGATTTCCGGAATGTGCAGCAACCTCTGTACGTCATCAACACCCACGTCGACTGCCTTTTCCTGTGAAAACAACTCCTTCAGGTCAAAATCAACAACGCGCACCGAAGCCTTCATGCCGCTGAGTGCCTTATACGTGCTGTTGACAACTGCGATGCTGCAATCATCGTATGAATACATGATATGAATGGGCTCGTTTGCTTTTTTGGTTCCAAAATAGCCACCGGCAGGTTCGAGGTAGTAGTCGTACAAGTGCCAGATCACCGAGGGCCATGCATCATTCAGCATCCATTGGATCACGCCAGTAGATATATACTTGTTCCGCGAGTACGCTTCGAACATCGCGCGCTCGCCATCGTAGGCCATCGCCTGCGACTTTCTATTGTAATCATCCAGGTCCGTAGGTGGGCCGTACTGCGCGTTCAACGCTGCGTTATAGATTCTCGAGGTTCTTAAACCTGCCGCTGCCGGAGTGGAAATTCCACACCTTGTTTTCCGTCGGCCAGAGATGATCGGCGGGGATAAACTTTTTGAGTGAGTTCGGGGTCGGCACGGCCGGGCCCGGACTTGTCTCCGCGTTGAACCCGTAAGCGCCGCCATGCTTCATATCGATCAGCCAATAGCTTGGCGGGACATAATCGTAGGGCCCGGTCATCTTCATGCCCGAAGGTCCGCTGAATTCTGCGGGCTCCTGCGACGCGGAAGAGACGATCGGATTCGGCCATGACGTTTCTTTCAAGGCTTGGAGGTAGGCCTGTTCCACCTCGGGCGGTGGCGGCTTGTCGCTTCCGTTCAACCACATCAAAAGGCTTGGGTGGGCACGAAGCCGCAAGCTCTGGCTTCTTACCGACTCATACCCAACTGCCAACTGGTCCCCATTCCACTCGTCCCACTTTTCCCAAAGATCGCAACAGCACCACCCCGCCATGATGAGAATTCCTTTTTCATCGGCGAGTTTGAAGAATTCGTCACTTTCGATCTTGCCCTCGAGCCGAATCGTGTTCAGGTTCATATCCTGAACATATTGGAATTCTGCCCGAAGCCGCTCCGGGCTCCGGCGCAGCATCATGTCGGGGGCCCATCCACCGCCACGAATCAAAATTGGCTTGCCATTCACACGGAACAGCCGTGCTCCCTTATCTGTCATTTCAGAGGTAATTTCGCGAAGTCCAACCTGCGTGCGTTGTGAATCAGAGATTGCGTCTGCGATCGAAAATGAGGTGTGCAGGTCATACAAGTTCGGCGAACCCATCTGCGCCGGCCACCACAGCTTCGCATTCTTCACCGCAAGCTGGGTAAAATCCTGCCGAACCAGCTTCACCGATTTCGTTTCTCCGGCCGCCAGTGACTCTGCTTTCTCGACCCGCAGCGGCAGTCCTGCGATCTCGGCCTGGAACTTGCCCTCTACCTGCTTGTCGGAAACATTGTGCAGCTCCGCGAGAATCATCAGCTCCACGGTCGCTCCGTCCTTGTCGGCAAGATGCGTAACCACCGCCGGGTGTCGGATCTTCACCGGGCCACTCGTCGTCAGGTACACATCCTGCCACAAGCCCATGTTCTTGTCGGGCGGCGTCGGATTCCAATCGACCCAGTTAATCCCGAGATCTCTCTGCGTCTGAGCGAAGACCTCGACCGCAACGACGTTCCTCCCCGTCTTGGCGAGTTCGGGCGTGATATCAAATTCAAACGTCCGATACGCTCCCGCAACGTCATTCGCGTCAGCGATCTTCTTCCCGTTGATCCATACATTCGCGCGGTTATTGATTCCGTCAAAATGCAGCGCCACGTGCCGATGATTGGCCGGCGTCCGAAACTCTGTCCGGTACCACCACGATGCAGCGTACGGACTGTCATCTGGAATCGGCTTGTCCGCGAACTTCTCGCCGATCTCATACGCAGAAATCCCCGGGATCTTTCGTAGATTCATCCCATAGTACGGCTCCGGGAATTCGCCAGCTGCGACCTGCACAGCGACTACGGTCATTGGCACCGACGTTCTGTACCAACCTTTGGTCTGGAACTTCGGCCTAGATATGCTATCGCCAGTAGCCTGCACTTTGCGCGATGTTTGCACTGTCCATCCGCTATATAGGTCGATGCGGTTCATCGGAGCAGGTGATTGAGCTGCCGCATTGGCCAGCGGGAATGAGAACAAGAGTAATAGGTTGATTCGTGTCGTCCACAAGTCGCTGATCTCCACCCGTAGGTCGTTTTTGAAGTGGACCCGACGCGAGCGATGCGCTGCGCTGCGCCGCCAGAAACTCCTGAAAGTTCAGATGATAGAAGGCAGTCCGCTCGTTCGGCAATGGGCACCAGCAGGCCCGAACGCGTCATGCCTCGTTGAGCGCGAGCTTGGTCAGCCGGCTCTCGTAGTAGGTTTGAACCGCTCCGGGATTTTCGGAGGCTCCGACTTCTGAGAGAGTGGAGCCATGACGAAGCAGAGGAGCAACAAGTTTTCACCGGAGGTTCGCGAGCTGGCGGTGCGGATGGTATTTGATCACCAGACTGAGCACGGCTCGCAGTTGGCCACGATCATGTCGATTGCGAGCAAGATCGGCTGCACTGCCGAGACGCTTCGCAGTTGGGTTCGCCAAGCTGAACGCGACGAGGGCCAGCGAGCGGGTTTGACGACGGATGAACGCGCGCGAATCAAGGCGCTCGAGCGTGAGGTCCGTGAGCTCCGTCAGGCGAACGAGATTCTCGGAAAGCGTCAGCTTATTTCGCGGCGGCGGAACTCGACCGCCCTTTCAAGAAGTGATTGGCTCATGGAAGCCCATTTGAACGAGTTTGGGGTCGAGCCGATGTGCAGGGTGCTGCCAAAGGAGGTAATCATGCACGCGATCGGTCCTGTTTCAATCAGCATTGTGATGATGACGTTGCTAGTAACGGATGCCGACGCTGCCAGTAATCGCTGGTGTGCGACTAGTCCAAAGCGCAGCGAGAACTGCGGTTATGCGACACTCGATCAGTGTCGGGCCCAGGTGTTGGGGCTCGGGGGCTGGTGCCGACCAATCCGTTCCCCGGGACGGCGTTTGGGACTAGCGGCACCTGGTCGTCGGGCCCACCGCGCCAGTACCGGGGCGGGTATTAAGTCAGGCCGCAGGATAGCCCTCGACCGGAACCAGTATCACCCTACCCATTAGTGGGCGAACGTCGTTTCACCATGAAACCATCTCACGCCCGGACGCGTCGAGGCACGATATGTCCTTTTTCTGCCGTCATTTCTGGATTGCACGATGTCGGACTATCGACGGCGTCGAGAAATTTAACGAGATTGATATTTGATTGTTCGCAATCACGATCGCCCCTCGGTCATCAACTTCATCGTTCTTTTGCAATGCGTTTGACAGGTCGCCCTCGAAGCGCTGCGTAAACAAGCAGTAAATTCTTCCCTACGGATTTGTAAGTTGAGCGCACATTTCGCAGCGCTATTTTCGCCCTGCATATTCATGAGACCAGAGATCATCCCATCCCATGCGCGTTGCACCGTTTGTCGCGTTGATCGTCCCCACATTCTTAGCTGCGTGCGCGTCGGCGCTCGAAAATCCATTCACGGTGTTCGCTGATCCCGGCCAATATGAGTTCCTCAACTGTGAGCAGCTTGCCGCCCAACGAACGGCTCGGAAGGCCCGCGAGCAGGAATTGAAGCTGTTGATGGACAAGGCTGAGCAGAGCACTGGCGGCGCTTTTGTCAACCTGATCGCCTACAAGAGTGACTACGTCACCGCCCAGGAAGATCTCAAGGTGATCGAGGCAACCGCGCGCGTCAAGAAGTGCA
>DATDKN010000048.1:0-5369 GCA_036519995.1 Terrimicrobium sp.
AACTGTAGCGGCGGCGCCCCCACCGCCGGGGCGAGCGTCGACGACGGGGACATCGTCGCTACAACGAAGCCCGCGACGATGGGGACTCGCCCGTAACACTGGCGCGTAGCGCCTGCGGGCGTGGTATTGTCGCTGCAGAAAAGCCCTCGACCCGTGGTCGGGGTGGTGCCCCTAGTGCCGCCGATGGGGGTTTAGCTTGCCAAGCAGCCTTGTGATCGCCCTTTGCAGGTCGGCGAAACTCGACGGGTTTGGTGAGGTGTTCGGCGAAACCTGCGGTGAGACTACGTTCGCGATCCTGTTCCATGCCGAACCCGCTCATTGCGATGGCCGGCAGGAGCCGACCCCTCTTGCGATTCAGACTCTCCAGCAGATGAGTTCCGGAACCGTCGGGCAGGCCGATATCGGAAATCAGGACATCAAACTCGAACGTTTCCGCAAGCTCGAGAGCCTGCCCCACGCTGTCGGCAACACAAACCTCATGACCCTCCCGTGTCAGTAAAAGACGAAGACTTTCGTTTGTATCCTGGTGATCATCCACGACAAGGACCCGAATAGTTCCGAACCGAGGAGCCGCGGCGCTGCTGGTCGATGGCTGCATGTTGCCGCCACCTCGAGCCGGGAGTCTGACAATAAATGACGCTCCTGTCCCCGGGCCAAGGCTCTGAGCCTGGATAGATCCTCCGTGGAGCTCGACAAGCGCCTTGCAGATGGCAAGTCCCAAGCCGAGTCCAGCTGAGGACTCAGGTAGAACCTGCTCGAATGCGTCGAACACACTGTTCAACTTGGCTGGCTCGATGCCAGGCCCCGTATCGGTCACTTCGACCTGCAGCTCATCTTTCAGATCCTGTGTGCGAACGTGAATTGTCCCCTCAGGCGGTGTAAATTTGACGGCGTTGTTGAGCAGATTCCAAAAAATCTGACGCACGCGCGCCGGGTCCGCGTCGAGCCGAACATTGGTCGCCCTGAATCCTTGAACAATGCGCGCCTCGCGTCGCTCGACGTTTCCGATACAGATGGCGATGGCGTCCCGCAGAATATCGTGCACATCCACCGACTCGATCTGCAGAGTCAGCTTTCCGCTGCGAATTCGAGCCAGGTCAAGCAGGTCATCAATCAACCTCACCTCAACGCCGACGTTGCGCCGGATTGTTGTCAACGCCTCACGAATGTGGTCGGGACAAGACTGATCTCTTTCTAAAAGTGAGACGGCGTAGAGAATCGGGGTCAATGGCGTGCGGAGCTCATGGGAGAGCATAGCCAGGAATCGGTCCTTCGCCTCGTTCGCCGCCTCGGCTTCGGCCTTAGCTGCTTCTGCCTGGATGCGTCGCATTCGCTCCTCAGCTTCTCGTTCGAGGATCTCGTTTTGCGATTCGAGTTTTGCGTTCAAGGTGGCCAGAGCCCGTGTCTTGCGGAACAGATCGACGAAGACGTTCACCTTGGACCGCAGCACCAGAGGGTTGATCGGTTTGGTCAGATAGTCGACGGCTCCGACGTCATAGGCCAGCACGGCGTGCTCTTCCTCAAGGTAATGCGCGGTCAGAAAAATAATCGGGATATGCTGCGTGCGCCGTCGCTGCTTAATCAGTCGGGCAAGCTCAATGCCGCTAAGCTCCGGCATTTGAACATCCAGGACGATGGCCGCGAACTCCTGGCTCATCAGGGCGAGGAGCGCCTCACTGCCGCTTTGCGCTTTGGCAATAGCGTAATTCCCGCTCTCAAGAACGCTTTCGAGCGCAAAGAGATTTCTTGGATCGTCATCGACAATGAGGACGGTCGGAGGGGACATCGGGTCGGCGGCCTCAGGCGTCTGCGTGATTGATTCGAGGGTGAGAGTGTTGCCTGTGGGTGCTGTGGGTGCTGTGGGAAAAGACTTCGCTCCCTCCTCCGGCGATGTCACTTCGAGGTCGTCTCGCGATGTGCTCCGTATATCTTCGATGCCGACCATGAGGATGTATGCTAACGATGGAGCCAGACCCGCATCAGGGATAAGAGTTGAACGCTATCAACCGGCTTGGCGATATAGTCGCTCGCCCCCGCCTCCAAACACTTCTCACGATCGCCCTTCATGGCCTTCGCGGTCAGAGCAAGGATGGGCAAATCCTGGAGTTCAGGAAGCTTGCGGATCTCACGCATAGTTTCGTAGCCATCCATCTCCGGCATCATGATATCCATGAGTATAATCGAAAGGTCCGGCGTCTTCTTGATTAACTCAATAGCCTTGCGCCCATTGGTTGCACTCAGGATGGTCATGTCCTGATTTTCGAGAACCGTAGACAAGGCAAAGATGTTCCTGGCGTCGTCATCGACAATCAATACTTTCCGACCTTGCAGCACCTCATTGGACTCGTGCAGCCGGCGAAGCATTTCTTGTTTGGCTTTCGGCAGATTCTCAATGACGCGATGAAGGAAGAGCGCGGTCTCATCGAAGAGCCGCTCGGGAGACTGAACGTTCTTGATAACGACACTCTTGGCGGCCGTTCGGAGTCTGTTTTGATCATCTTCGGAAAGCTCTTGGCCGGTAAACACGACGATCGGGATATCTAGCACGCTTTGCTCCACCTGAAGCTTGTCAAGCAATTCGAAGCCGGTCATATCGGGAAGTCGGAGATCGAGCACGCAACAATCGAAGGCGCGATCCAGGAGCAGAGAGTATGCTTCCCCACCGGTCCCCGCGGTGGTTATTTCGATATCGTCCGACTCCAGCAACTCGACAATGCTCTGCCGCTCAATGTCATTATCCTCGACCACAAGAAGTCGTTTGGTTCTGGCGGCGACAAATGCTTTCATTCGATCGAAGGCACTCTGCAGGTCCCCTGTAGTCGCAGGCTTGACCAGATAGGAAAACGCGCCATGGGAGAGGCCATGTTTTGGCTCATCCTCCATCGTAATGATCTGGACTGGAATGTGGCGAGTTTCTGGCGCCAATTTCAAGTTGTGAAGCACGGTCCACCCGAGCATATCCGGAAGGAAGATATCCAAGGTGATCAAGCTGGGCCGGTATTGGCGCGCCAAAGAGATGGCCTCGTTCCCACGCATGGCCACCAGCCCCTTGAAACCTCTTTCTCGCGCCAAGCCCAACAAAATGCGCGCGTAGTGCGGGGTCGTCCTCCACAATGAGGGCTGTCGGTTCCCCTCCTAAAATCTCGTTGCGATCGTCGGGTATTCGCTCTTCACGTGAGATGGGCATGATTGGTAATGCCAATGAGGCGGTCTGACTGAGAGGAACGCTCACGGGAGCAGTGGAAGGCGCCGCCGGGCCCGTATATTCAAGCGGCAGAAACAGTGTAAAGGTGCTTCCGTGTGACGGATTGCTCGTGAGGCGGATTTCGCCGCCGAGGAGCGAGGCAAGCTCGCGTGATATCGCCAGCCCAAGTCCCGTGCCGCCGTATTTACGGGAGGTGCCGGCATCGGCTTGTTGAAACGCCTCGAAAATCAGGCGCTGTTTTTCTCGAGCGATCCCGATGCCGGTATCAATGATCGTCAAGGCGACGACCGCGTCGGCACGGCTGAGGCTGGGATGATCAGGGCTCCAGCCGCTCTCGACCAAGCGCACCTCCATGCGAACTTGTCCCCGCGAAGTGAACTTAAAAGCATTCGAAAGCAGATTCTTGATGATTTGCTGAAGGCGCTTCACGTCGCTGGTGAAGGATTCTGGCAAGCCAGGATCAAATTCGACAACGAACGGCAGACTCTTGCTCTCGGCGATATGTCGGAAGCTGCGCTCGACGGACTCTCTTAGGGAAGCGAAGCTGATTTCTTCGGCCTCGATGGTCACCGTTCCCGATTCGATCTTCGACAGGTCGAGGATATCATTGATGAGGTTGAGCAAATCGGATCCTGCGGAATGAATATTGCGTGCAAATTCGATTTGCTTGGAATGCAGGTTCCCCGAGGCGTTCTCCGCCAACTGCTGGCCAAGGAGCAGGATAGAGTTTAGCGGTGTCCGCAGCTCATGGGACATGTTGGCGAGGAACTCAGACTTGTATTTCGAAGTCAGTGCCAACTCGGCAGCCTTTTCCTCCAAGGCGCTGCGCGCCTGTTCGATTTCCATGTTCTTCCGTTCGACCTCTGCATTCTGTTCAGCCAGTTGCCTGGCTTTTTGCTCGAGTTCCTCATTCGTTTGTTGAAGTTCCTTTTGTCCCGCCCGGAGTTCCACGGTCAATTGCTGGCTCTGCTGGAGGAGTCCCTCGGTCCGCATCGTCGCTTCGATGGTATTCAGAACCACGCCAATTGACTGGGTGAGCTGCTCGAGAAAGCTCAGATGGGCTTCAGTAAATTTGTGCAACGAGGCGAGTTCGATAACCGCCTTGGTTTGACCTTCAAACAGGACGGGCAAAACGACGATGGCGGCAGGCTTGGAGGCACCCAACGATGAGTGAATCGGCATGTAGCCCGACGGAACATCGGAAAGCAAAATGCGCTGGTTTTCTTTGGCACATTGACCGACGAGGCCTTTGCCGAGCGCGATGGATTCGGGCAATTCGAAACTGTCCGCATAGCTCGCCAGCCGACGGAGTGATGGGCGTTCGCCCTCCGGGGAAATCATTTGATAGATCGTGCCGCGCTCCGCATTCACCAGCGGAGCGAGCTCCGAGAGAAGCATTTCACCGACGGTAACGAGATCGCGTTGCCCCTGCAGCATTCGGGTGAATTTCGCGAGATTGGTTTTCAGCCAGTCCTGCTCTTCGTTCCGCTCGGTGGTCACCCGAAGATTGCCGATCATGGTGTTGATATTGTCTTTCAATTCCGCCACCTCACCGCGTGCTTCGACCTGGATCGAACGAGTGAGATCGCCTTTAGTGACGGCAGTGGCGACCTCGGCAATCGCGCGGACTTGGGTAGTCAAATTGGCAGCAAGGAGATTAACGTTGGCCGTGAGGTCTTCCCAGGTCCCCGCCGTGCCAGGAACGTTCGCCTGGCCCCCGAGGCGCCCTTCGACGCCCACTTCGCGCGCCACGTTCGTTACCTGATCCGCGAAAGTCGCCAACGTGTCGGTCATGCTATTGATGGTCTCGGCAAGCGCGGCGACCTCTCCCTTGGCCTGCACGGTTAGCTTCTGGCGCAGATTGCCATTGGCCACCGCGGTGACTACCTTGACGATGCCACGAACTTGGTCGGTGAGATTTGCCGCCATGACGTTGACGGAATCAGTTAGGTCCTTCCAGGTTCCAGCGACACCCGGAACCTGCGCCTGACCACCAAGTTTGCCCTCGGTACCTACTTCGCGGGCGACTCGTGTGACCTCCGCGGCGAAGGCATTGAGCTGATCCACCATGGTATTGATGGTGTTCTTAAGTTGTAAGATCTCTCCTTTCACATCGACGGTGATTTTTCTCGACAAATCACCGCGTGCGACTGCGGTGGTGACT
>DATDKN010000049.1:0-6721 GCA_036519995.1 Terrimicrobium sp.
CAGCGGAACGATCGTTTACAAAGGCCAGGAGCGTGACTTCCATGCCCCGAAAGAGTCGCTCGACGCTGGTATTTCCATCATTACACAAGAGCTAAGTCCGGTTCGCGACATGAGCGTCGCGGAGAACCTTTATCTGGGTCATTTGCCCCAGCGCTATGGCTTGATCGACTGGAAAGAGCTGTATCGCGATGCGACTGAGCTGTTGGAGCGGCTCGGCTTCAAGATCGATCCGCGCAAGAGAATGCGGGAGATCAGCTTGGCGCAGATTCAGTTGGTCGAGATTGCGAAAGCAATCAACCACCGGGACGTGAGCATTCTCATCATGGATGAGCCGACCTCCGCCCTGGGCGAGCATGAAACGGAGGTTCTCTTTTCATCTGTGCGCAGTCTGGCTTCCTTAGGCAAAGGGATCATCTACGTCTCGCATCGAATGACCGAGATTTTTACGATTTGCGATGCCTATACAGTTTTTCGCGACGGAAGGTTCATCGAAGACGGGCTGACAAAGGACATCAGTCGTAAGCACCTGGTCAGCAAAATTATTGGTCGGGATTATCAAGACCAGTTCCCCGAAGCCAAAGCAAAGATCACCGAGGAGCCGGTTCTTCGCGTCAAGAATTTCTCGATCGCGGGCAAAGTGACGGATATTAACCTGGAAGTTCACAGAGGAGAGGTCCTCGGCATCTATGGCTTGGTGGGCTCCGGTCGGAGTGAATTCTTGAACGGCTTGTATGGGCTGGATAAAAAACAGAGCGGCGAGGTTCTTCTCAATAATCGCCATATAGCGACTCGGTCGCCGCGAGAGTCCGTTCGTGACGGTGTTTCCCTTGTCACGGAGGACCGCAAGGAAACCGGCCTTGTGCTTACTTCGTCGGTCAAAGAAAATATGTCTCTTTCTTCGCTGCCGGCTCTTTCCAAGCTTGGGTTTATCCGGCACCAAAAGGAGAAGGCGTGGACGGATGATTGGGTCCGTAAGCTTCGGATCAAGTGCGCCTCAATCAAGCTCCAGGTTCGCTTTATGAGCGGTGGAAATCAGCAAAAGGTCGTGCTCGCCCGTGCGCTCGAAACCGAACCTCGCCTTCTCCTCTTGGATGAACCCACGCGCGGAGTTGATGCTGGCGCAAAGCAAGAGATCTACGGCTTCATCGAGGAATTCGTTGAGCAGGGAAACGGCGTTATCATGGTTTCTTCCGAAGTCGATGAAGTTCTCGGAATGAGTGCGCGGATCGTCATCTTTCGAAGAGGGAGAATCACCGCGGAGATGGACAATAAGAACCTTACTGCCGCGGATCTCCTCCATGCTGCATCATAAGTCCAGGAAGTGGAAGAAACAGCTAGTGAGCAGATGCTCGAGAGCCGGTCGTCGGCGAAACAGCCCGCGGATGAAGCTCATGTCGAGCTAATTGAACTCGCCGCCGCCGAGGCGGCCCTCCTTGGGGTTGATGCAGCCCGAGCTTCCCTGAAACCAAAAGTAAATAAAGGACGACACATACTCGCTTAACAAACGGCGCAAACTTATCGTTGCTCTGGCGAAACGTAGAGCAGGGAGGTCTCCTGAGCGGGGTCGGGGGAGAGTGTCGAGGTCGCCGGGCGATCGTCAGCGAGAGCTGCAGCCACGCTTCTTGGATTACGAATGACCAGCGCAACAGATAGGTTAGTGATAGGAGTCGATTCGTCGACGCAAAGCACGAAAGCCGTCGCGTGGAACCAGTCCGGTGGCCTCGTCGCCATGGGAAGCGCTCCAATCCCAACAGCCAATCCGCGCCGCGATCATTTTGAGCAGGATCCCTCAGATTGGTGGCAGTCGTGCTGTTCAGCGCTGCGCCTTTGCGTTGATCAAGTCGATAAGTCGCGCATCGAAGCAATCTCTATCGCTCATCAGCGTGAGACGGTGGCCTTCTTGAACGAGAAAGCTGAATCGATATATCCCGCCATTCTCTGGTTGGACGAACGATCCAGAAGTAATGTCGTCTCGCTTTCTGAGGCGATCGGAGTTGGAACGATTCATCGCATTACCGGCCGCTACCCCGACCTGACACCCACGATCTATAAGTTCGACTGGATGCGACGGAACGAGCCGGAAATTTTCGCAAGGACCGTTTGTTTCGCAGACGTGCAGTGTTACCTCGGACGCCGTTTAACAGGCGGCCCATTCCGGACGGGTTGGCTAAGCGCTGATTCCTTCGGCATCTACGATATCGTTGAAAGAGAGTGGTCCCCTCTTCTTCTGGAGGCAACGGACCTTTCCACCGATCGGTTGCCAGCGACAATTCCGCCCGGAACGTTGCTCGGAACTGTGACGAGCGAGGCTGCCACCGAAACTGGGCTCCGGGAAGGGCTGCCTATCTTTGCCGCCGGAGGCGACGGCGCCTATGCTGGTCTGGGGACCGACTGCACCAGGACAGATCGTGCTTATGTCAACTTAGGGACGGCTGTAGTCTCCGGCGCCTGGTCACCGGAGTATCGCTATGATCGAGCGTGGCGAACTCTTCTAGCCGCCCAGGGCCGCGGATATGTCTTCGAAAGTGTGCTGCGAACGGGAGCGTTTCTTGTGAACTGGTTCGTCGACCAGTTTGTCCCCGAGGGCCGAAAGGATGCAGGAGTGTTCGATCGGTTGGAAATGGCGGCCCGTGAAATCCCTATTGGGTGCGACGGCTTAATGATTCAGCCGTACTGGTCGGGAGTCATGGACCCGTATTGGGACGTGAGCGCGCGGGGCGTGACTTTTGGACAGAGCGGAAGCCATAAGCCGGCCCATTTTTATCGATCGATTCTCGAAGGCATCACCTTGGACCAGGTCATGCGAACGAGAGCCATGGAGGCGGCCAGCGGTCAGCATATCGACCACTATGTTGCCATTGGAGGCGGTGCAAAAAGCCAGCTCTGGAGGCAGATGCTATCGGACGCTTCGGGCAAACGCGTCCTCATTAGCGACACGGTCGAAGCTTCGGCGTTGGGTGCGGGTATGACCGCCGCTTTTGGGGCTGGATGGTTTTCCTCGATATCCGAGGCCGCACATAAGATGACCGGAAAAACACAAGCCATCGAGCCCGATCCGCAGGCTACCGTGCTTTATGGCGCCCTGCTCGAGATCTATGAAGACCTATTCGACGCATCCGCGGGCATCAACCGACGGCTCGTCGATTTCGCACGAGACAACACCCCACTAGGTCCAAACACGACCCTCACCTCATGAAACAAATGCATGATTTCTCTGGCATCATCGGAGAGCTTGTCGCCGGACGGTGGCAGGATCCCAAGACCGGCCAGAAGCGCACCGTCCCCGTAGAATGCATCGTCATCGCCGACACGCTTGAAGGCTCCGAGGCCGAGTTCATTCAACGCGTCCACCCGGGGCGATCAATTGTCGTCGTCAGCGACGAGAGGACGCGCGAAGTCCTCGGTAAGCGCATCTTGCGCGCGCTTCAGCCGCTCGGGAAGGTGAGCGAATATGTCTGGGTTCGTCCGCGGATCACTCCAGATGGAATGGACGAATTGGCGGAAGCGACCCGGGATGCGGAAGCGCTGATTGCCGTCGGATCGGGCACGATTAGTGACAGTGTGAAGTACGGAACATTCCTGACGGGGAGGGAGTACTCTGTCTTCGCGACATCGCCGATGAATGCTTACACTACGCCGACGGCTTCGGTTTCATTCGAAGGGTTTAAGAAGTCGATTACCTGCCATTCGGCGAAAGGAGTTTTCTTTGATCTAGGTGTCGTCTCCAAGTGTCCGAAACGTCTGATTTCGGCAGCCTTTGCGGACGTAGTTTGTCGCACGACTTCTCAAGTCGACTGGTTGTTGTCGCACATCCTCTTCGATTCGCACTATGATGAAACAGCTTATACCCTTTTGGCCTATGACGAGGAGGCGATGATTGCCAACGCAGCCAAAATAGTCACCGGCGATTTCGAGGCCCTGGCCATGCTCACCCGCATCGCCGCACTGATGGGGCTTGCGACTTCCTTCACCGGAACGACCCACGTAGGTTCGATGGCCGAGCACATGATCTCCCATTACATCGATATGTTCGCAGGTGAGAATCATCCCCGCACCTCCCATGGCGAGCAGGTCGGCGTCGCCACCCTGACAATGTCAAAGCTCCAAAATCAGATCCTCAACGCCGATCGGCCGCCGGTATTGAAGCCGACCGTGATTTCGAGAGATGACCTGCGCACGCGTTTCGGAGCCGCTGCCAACGAAATGATCGAACAGACTGCCCGAAAGGCGCTGGATGAAGCAACGGCTGCAGCCCTCAATCAGCGCCTTGAAAAAGACTGGACTAAGATCTCGGGGCGTTTGAAAGCGGTTATGCTCCCTTATGAGAAGTTATATAATGCGATGAAAGCGGCGGGCTGTCAGCTTACAGGTTCCGATCTCGGGCTGGACTCCGAATTTTATCGCGACGCTGTTCGCTATTCCCGCTTTATTCGGGATCGATTCTCCATGCTGGATATAGCTGGGGATAGCGGGCAACTCGAAGAATTTGCAAAAGGATGTCGCTAGGTCCTAAGTCGCGTATGAATGCCTTCGTTGTGCGTCGTTGCACTTCTACTCGATGCCTGGCCGCAAAGCTCCTTTGGAGAACATTCTCAACATGAACGAAGTCTCCGCGCCTCACGGAGCTTTTCGGAAGCAGCCGACGATTACGAGATTGTCGAACATTCTCTTCGACATGGATGGCGTGCTCATCAACTCCGAGCCGTTGCACGAATTTACTCTCCTCGAGCTGAGTAGCCAGTTCGGACGTCGATTTGAAAATGAATCTGAGCTGCAACAATTCAAAGGTCTTCCCGAAGTCTCGATCGCTAGCCTCCTTAAGAAAATTTTTCCGGCAGTTGCTCTGGAAAACCAGGAGATAACGCGACTAAGATTGGAACAGCTGCTCGCAAACTTTCATGTCGTGGAAATGATCGAGGGAGCGCTTGAATTCGTCAAACGTTGCAAAGCTAGCGGGTTTCGGTTGGGGCTGACCACCTCTGCTGCTCGTGCCATCCAACAGCTCGCATTCGAAAAGTTCGGACTGTCTAAATACTTCGATGCTGTGGTTACCGGAGAGGATATCCAGCGCGGAAAACCAGATCCGGAGCCTTACCTTCTGACGGCCGCCAGACTCGCGCAGCCTGCCGCGGCCTGCATGGTCATTGAGGATGCCGTCAGCGGGGTAATCTCCGGAAAGGCGGCCGGGTGCTTTGTCGTCGGGATAACGACTTCTTTTCCGGCCAAGGATCTGGCGGCGGCCGGCGCCGATCTCGTGCTTGCCTCGTTTGGTGATTTAGAATGTCGAATGGTAAATCTGGCTTCGCGTGAGTGCGGCAAGACCGCAAGCGCGCATAATTAGGTCGGCGGAGCTTCCTCACCTTCGAAAATCGTTGCCTTCGCTACTTTAGCCTTTTGAAACTTAACGAAACACAATAACAACATGAATGACGCAGAATACCTCGTCCGTAAGGAGATCATCGCAACATGTCTTGTAATGGAAGAGAAGGGCATTAACCAAGGCACATCGGGAAACGTTAGCGCTCGTTGGAATGATGGCTTGCTGATTACCCCTTCTGGTCTCGCCTACGACGTCATGGCGCCGGAGGAGATCATCTTCCTGGACAAAGAGGGAAATCCGCACGGACCGCACAGTCCATCATCCGAATGGCGTTTTCACTTCGACATCATGTTAGCTCGCCCGGATGTTCAAGCGATCGTCCACGCACATCCGAGCTATTGCACCGCCCATGCAATACTTGGAAAAGATATTCCGGCGGTTCACTACATGATTGCCGCAGCCGGTGGCCCCAACATTCGATGTGCTCCCTATGCGACCTTCGGCACAGAAGAGCTCTCTCGCGGGGCGGTCACGGCCCTCGAGAACCGGTTGGCTTGCTTACTTGCCAACCATGGGCTTATCGCCTGCGGCCCCAGTCTTCGTAAAGCCCTCTGGCTGGCCAACGAAGTCGAGGTGCTCGCGAAGCAATATTTCTTAAGCCTGCAAATAGGCGTGCCAATAGTTCTCTCGGATCAAGAAATGGAGACTGTTATTCAAAAATTTAAAACCGGCTATGGTCCAAAGGGCAAGGTGTAATAGATCACTAAGAGGAACGGTTCGGATCAGCAAAGCTAGCTCCCTTTCTCTTCACCGGAACGGCAAACTGCTTTATCGCGGCTGCGCCCGATATTCGAAATATCGGCAAAATCTGGCGGTAAAGGCATTGCAGGATTGCTCCGATCCAGATGATCTTGGTAGTCTGCCGCTTCTTTGTCATGTTGAGATCTTGATGAGGATGTTTCCCGCAAGCACGGGATGTGTTGCCCCGTAGGGATTACTTTTTGTACAAGTCGAGACGGCTGCCGCCCTCGAACGCGAATTCATAGTGCGTAGAGTTGTCGATTTCACCTCGAGGACCGTTGCCGAATTGCCCAAATTCCAGCTTGTATTCTGTATAGCCACCGACCGCGTTATGGAAGCGGATGTATGGTGCGGGAGCGCGATCGTCAGGGTCTAATTTGTAAGCGTGCCAATGAAACATGCCGTTGCTGACGGTTATGGTTTTCCATTCGCCACTTGGCCCCCACTTGAGCATGTAGTGGAGCGCCACCCCGGTATCGTTGTGAATAACAACCCTGGCCTTGTAAGGGTTAACAATGGTCTGGCTGGTGTGACCGGTTATTGATGGGCTGAGCAGCGCGAGTGCGGTGAGCAGGGCCAAAACGCCCAGCTTCGCCTCGG
>DATDKN010000050.1:0-5575 GCA_036519995.1 Terrimicrobium sp.
ACCGTCCAGCGCAAGGGAAGTTATTCCCGGCAAGAGATCGCGGCGGCGGCGGTGGAGCTTAGAGAGTCGGCTGGCGGACCGACCGCGCTGGCATTTGCTTTCATCACGCCCGACTACGCCCCGTACCTGGAAGAGTTTGCGGAAATGGTTCGGGTGGACGGACACGTGATCGAGCTGGTCGGCGCGACTGGTGCGGGACTCATCAGCGACGGCGAGGAGAACGAAGATGGTGGAGGTTTTGTTTTGCTGGCCCTTGCCGGCCAGGAGGGCACATTTGAGGTTGCGGAATTCAATCAGGCGAAATTGGAAGAATCGACCGATCTAGGCTCTTGGCGAAAGCTCTGCCGGGCGAAGAACCCGTCCGCATGGATTGCTCTAACCAATCCCTTTAATTTCGATACGGAGCGATGGCTCGCGGAGTGGAATTCCGCCTGGCCGGACATCCCTTGCGTTGGAGGATTGGCATCTGGTTCGAGCGAAGGAGAGGGCGTCGGCGTATTTCACAACGGCAAGTTTTCCGATGCGGTCGTCGTAGCGGTAACCGGACTGCGGGTTATGTCGGTCGTGAGTCAAGGGTGTCGTCCGATTGGAGAACCGCTGACCGTAACCCGTGCGGAGAGCAACGTTGTTTACTCGCTGGGTGCTCGTCCGGCCTACGAAGCTCTGGAATCGGCTTTTGAAGGCCTTACCGAAGGTGAGAAAGCTGGAGCGAAAGGAAACCTATTCGCGGGACTCGCCGGCACCGAGTATGTCGAAGAATTCAAGCCAGGGGATTTCTTGATTCGGAACATTCTCGGAGCTGACCCCAATTCCGGCGCGGTGGCCATTGGCGGATTTCCGCGAGTTGGGCAGACACTCCAGTATCAACTTCGCGATAAGAATGCGGCGGATGCGGAGTGGCGCGCGGTGCTCCGGACAGCGGCCGCCGAGTCCGGCAGGGCACCGCTTGCGTCGCTACTCTTCGCGTGCACGGGACGCGGATCTCGCTTGTTTGGCAGGAAAGATCATGATGCCCGCTTGCTAGAGGAGATCCTTGGACTTCATGCGAGCGCCGGTTTCTTTTGCAATGGAGAAATCGGCCCCCTCGGAGGTCGCAATTATATTCACAGCTACAGTGCGACCACCGCGCTCTTCTTTGATGAGGAGAGCGACACGCACGGGTAAAAGGCTGTGCTCGAGCGCTTCGAGCAAGACGGCGAGCAATCCCTTCATGCGACGATTGAGTCCGCACGGTCCAGGGCCTTTCGTCGAGGACAACGTCGCTACAATGAGGAACGGCCGGGCTGAGTTCGTCACGTCTCAGTTTACAAATAAGCCGGAAATGATGTTGATGCTCAGCGCAAGGATCACTGTGTTGAAGGCGAAAGAGAGGAGACCATGGAGTAAGGCCAAAAGCCGCATGGAATGTGAGGTGACGCTGACATCGGATACTTGACAAGTCATTCCGATGATGAAGGAGAAATACGCGAAATCCCGGTAATTAGGATTTCCTTTGCCGGGAAAGATCAGCCCACCGCCAGAGCCATCTACGTCCAGTTCCTGCTTAGATCGGTAGAAAAGGTGGGCGTAGCGCAGTGTAAAAACCGTGTGGATCAGAAACCACGATTCGAGGACCGCCAGTGCGGCCATAAACAAATGCAGCGCTCCAGTATTTTGGAGCGCCCTGTGCTCGCGGATAACCAGGATCACCGCCAGCAAGCTCATGCATGCGGCGACGATCACGAAAACGAAAATCAGGGTTCGGCTTGAATCCTGCAATCTGGCTTGCCGCTGAATCGTTCGAGGGTCAGCGGTCCAAATCGTCACCCATGCCATCACAATGACGACAATCGCGTAAATGTCCCAAATTGCGATGAAGTGGGTGACGGGAGCATGCCCATATCGACTGGAAAGGACAAACGCAATGACCGCGGCGATGAGAGCGATGATCTGTCGGACGTGAGAATCCAAGTGCCCGATGCGCCAGAGAAAGCGTAAGAGCGGAGTGCCTGTAACCTTAAGAAGCAAAGGAGTGATTTGCCTGGAAAGATTAGCTCAAAGCCGAAGAAGCGATCGCGTTTGGTTATTTCGCTTGAAGAGATTTAACCGCGACTTCCAATCCCTTTCGCAAGTCGTCGGTTGGTTTCGTAACAGCTCGGGTGTTCGGCTCCAGATCACTGAGCCCCTCAATCTCGGTGCTGAAATCACGGCCGTCCCGAATAGCTTGCCGATGGATGCGATTCTCATCATTCACTTTGGCTCCCTGGGGACGTCCGGTCGGAAGATAAATGCGTTTCCGGGAATGAGGATGCTGGACGAACCCGCACATTCCTCCCATCAATGCCGTCGGGCATGTCACCCAGATGTGGAGTTGCTCATCGACCGGATGAGCTTCCCGATCGAGCGCGAGCACAGCTTCAAAATGCTTCTTGAGACGCCCGCTCCGTTCCACGAATTGCTCAAGAGAGAAGGGTGAATCGCCGTCTGCGATCGGATACCTCATCGCCTTTGCGGTAAGTCAGCTCCGCGTCCAATGCGCGCACCAGGTGCTCGTCAGCGATGGCAAGCGAACGGTAGAACCGATCATCGCTGGCGGCGAGAGGGTGCAACGTCTCATCCAGGATGGCCTTGGCGGCAGCCATGAAGTCTATCAAGCGGATGCTGACAAACTCATCGACCAGCCCACGCTCTCGGACCATCTTCGCCGAATCCTCGGCTTCCTCGCGACCGCGCGAGCGCGAGCCGTTGCCAACGCCCTGAAGGCCGTGTTCAGCCAAATGATGAGCGCCTGAACGGCAGTTTCATCTCCGGGCTGTTCAGAAACGAGCCGGCAATGGCGAAGGACCCTGTCGCGCCCGTTGCAGCATCTGTCAAACTTGGTGCGAGGGTAAAGGAACACCAGAGTTCGATCACGATCGACGCTGCATCGTCCTCAGGAATAAGCAAGCGGAAGGCCATTCGATTGGTTCATCAGCTCTGCCGTGTTTGCGGATCGTCATCGACGACGCGCCGGAGGCGCTTAGCCGCTGCCTCAGCGAGCAAATCCCTCATCTTTTTCAGCAAGGCCGGGATGTTTAATGGTTTCTGCATGAGAGCGGCGATGCCCCTGTCGGTCGCTTCGGAAAGGGCATCTGCCCGCGCTGTGATGATAACGATCGGGAGGAATGGATTGACCGTCGTTAACCCTTCGAAAGTATCCCACCCGCCTTTGACAGGCATGTTTAGATCGAGCAGCACGATGTCCATCGATCCCTGGCGAAACTTTTGCAGAGCCTCGTGACCGTTTGCCGCGCGCACCACCTCGAAACCTTCCGCTTCGATCACGCCGCCGAGCGCTTCGAGCACCGACCGATCATCATCGACGAGGAGGACTCTAGGTCTTTTCATGGTGGCAAGCTGGTCCCTGCGGAAGCTGGCGCTCCCGCAGGGCCAATCGACTGCCGATCAAGTATGCGCCGGCTTGCGAGACTTGTGAGTCTGAGCCGGTTTGTCGTTCGGCGAGATCGCGATGCTGGTTGCGACGAGTTGTTTGCCGTGCTTAGCGTAGCTGACTGTCGCGCGCTCGCCCATCTTTAGGTTGGATGCCGGAACCGGTTTTCCGTTTTCGAGAATCCGCGTCGACTCGTTCCATTCGAAGTTCGCCGAATGCTTTAGGGCTCCGCCCTTGAGAGCGAATTCCTTTCTCGCGTCATTGACCTTCTCGATTACGCCGCGCTCGGTCATGGTCTTTACTGGCGGAGCCGCCATGGCGCCGATGGGAATTGCCGCGCCGATGGCGAGCGCCGCGACGCTTTTCATGAGTAGTGATGTTTTCATATGTATTTCCTTTCTGAGCTGTGCTTACTGGGCACAGCATCGGCAATCGTTAGCTTCGCTCGTGCCAACATCCGGAGAGCGAGAGTAAGTCGTTGAAAATCAGCAATCTTCATCATCGAACCCGTCTGACCGAGCGGTCGTCGGTGGTAACTAGCTTGCCAATGCTGGTAACGCGCTTCTCTTCCGTTCCTTCTCGCGCGGCGCACTCATCAGCCTCATGCGACATGATGGCGACGTTGGATTGCCAAGATTCAGTCAGTTCGCGCCGACCCACTCTGCACCTCGCGATACGCCTGCGTGCGTCATCGACAAGAGGTTTGAGCTTCCGATGATCGAGTGGACCGATGTCACTTCGCTCGGTTATCTCTTGCGGTTTGTAGGCGCTGGCCGAAATGTCAGGTAGGTCGCACGGCGGCGGCGCCAAAGCGCCGCCGCGTGCTATCCTTCCCCCGCAAATGTTACCGGCAGCAATTCTCATGAGCGCATGGCACGAACGAAACCCATGCGGTGGCAGCGCACCTGCCATCCATAACGAATAGCGCTGATGCAAGACGATTTGGTCACCGCATTGATATCCTACTTTCCACGGCAGACCAGCCAGTCGTCCGCGTTCAGTGCACCAACCGCCGCCGGCTTGTCGTTGGCAACAAGCCTGGCCGCCTATCCTTGGAGTTGAGCGCACTTCAAGTGTCCAACCAATTATGCGCGAAGTAATGTTTTCTGGAATGATGGACCTTCTCGCTCGAGCTTGCTGCGCTCGTCTGTTTTGGTGTCGCTGCGGTGGCGCCCAGCGGAAGCGTCGCGACAATTGCCAAGGCCACAAAGGTGTGGATAAGAATTGATTTTTTCATTGTCTTCTCCTTTTCAGTCCCGCGCTTACTGGGCGCGGTGCTTTCCTTTAGCTACGGCTATGCCAGGTTCGGCCGTGAGTGTCGTACCTTGAAAATGAACAACTTCCCGCATAATGCGGACCTGGTCGGCAGCTTCTCTGTGGTAACAAAGTTGCCGGTCCTGCTAATCTGGTTCTCTTCCGTCGAATGAGCACCCAACAGATCCCGGTCCGCAGCGGCGGTCCTGACGCAGTGCAAGGCATGGCATCGACTGAGATCGGCGCTGGTCTCCATTTAATCCTGCACACGGATGAAGTCACCAGGCGGATCCAAACCGACACTTGTCGCTTGAGCCAACCTCCCAACGACGTCGCCGCGCAGGCGCCGGCGTGGCGGTTCAGTCTTGGGAGAACGCTCCGGCGCCGCCGGTTGGACAAGGCACGGGGCGCTCGATGAAAATCCCCGTCGCGCGGCAGCTGCTTCTGTTTGCTGCTGTTCTCGCCTGTCTGGCACTGCTTATTGGCTGGTCGGCGTTCGTTAGCTGGCGCGAGATCCGCGACTTGCGTGGCACCTTGACGACCGCACAGCTCCAAAGCTTTCGCATCGCCGATCAACTGCAGGCGCGTTTGCGCATCCTCGGATTACATCTCCGCAAATATGAGGAGAGCCACCGTCACGCGGATTGGCGTAGCTTTGAGGGCGACAGCCGACAACTCGCCGCTTGGCTGAAGGAGCAGCAATCGGCACTCCGCACGCCAGGAGAGAAGGCGATCCTTTCTGAAATCAGCACAGTTTACGACGGCTATCTTACTGCCGCTCGTGAGATCGCTGCCGGCGCAGCTCCCAAGTTGAAAGTGGACGCCGCGGAAGAGCGGCTCGTCAGTCTCGGGCTTACTCTCGCGGAGGCTCACCAAGACGCTGTGGAACGGTTCGTCGCTTCGACCCAGCAA
>DATDKN010000051.1:0-3728 GCA_036519995.1 Terrimicrobium sp.
TGATGTCGCACGGGCAGCGATTCGCGTTGCGGACCGGTTGCACAAACGTCCGCAGCATCTATTGCGAGGCCCGCCTGCCTGTTCGCGTCGCCAGTAAAGGATTAATTCACCCAGAGGCGCGCAGGAAAAAGAGCTCGCGAACAGCACCATTAATGCATCTATTCCACACTTCCACGCACATGCCTTCACCGCTCCTTGAAGTTGAGTCCACCATAGGTTCCATCGAAGAGCGTATCACCGATTTGATGATGCGCATGACGCTGGCAGAAAAGATCATTCTATGTCACGCCGGTTCGAAGTTTGCCGTGGCCGCTATTCCCAGGCTTGGCATTCCGGAGTTCTGGATGTCGGATGGACCGCATGGCGTCCGCCACGAGATCTGCCGCGACAGTTGGGATCCCGTCGATACCGAAGAGGATCGCTCCACTTATCTACCGACGGGAATAGCCCTGGCAGCGACCTGGAATCCCGACGCCGCTTATCGCTTTGGAACGGTTCTTGGCGCGGAGGCACGGCACCGTGGCAAGGACGTCATCTTGGGACCCGGCATCAACATTGCCCGGACGCCGCTTTGCGGGCGCAATTTCGAATACTTTGGCGAAGACCCGCATCTAATCGCAGCACTGGTCGCGCCCGAAATTCAGGGAATCCAAAGTCAGCACGTCGCGGCCTGCGTAAAGCACTTTGCCGCCAACAACCAGGAACTGAATCGCAATGGGGTGGACGCGCAAATGGACGAACGGACGTTGCGCGAGATCTATCTTCCAGGCTTCGAAGCGGCTGTCAAAGAGGGGAACTGCATCACAGTCATGGGAGCGTATAACAAGTTTCGCGGTCAGTATTGCTGTCACAACGAGCACCTCGTTAACCGGATTCTCAAAGGCGAGTGGAAGTTTGACGGCAGCTACATATCGGATTGGGCTGGGGTCCATGACACGATGGAGGCTGCAAAATTCGGCTGCGATCTCGAGATGGGGACTTCCGACGCATACGACGAGTTCTTTCTTGGACGATCATTCCGGGAGGCTATCGAGCGAGGCGATTTGCCCGAAGAGCTCCTGAATGAAAAGGTGAGGCGCAATCTGCGCGCGATGTTTCGCGCGGGGGTCTTTGATCCGAATCGCTCTGCCGGCGAGCGCAATACCCCTCGTCATCAACAAGTCGCTTTGGAAATCGCGCGGGAAGCCATTGTCCTCCTGAAGAACGATGGCGAGTTCCTTCCGCTTGATGCCAGCAAGCTCAAGCGGGTTGTTGTCGTGGGTGACAATGCAGTCACCCGACACGCGCCCGGCGGTCACAGCTCCGGCGTCAAGGCGCTCTATGAGATCACGCCGCTCGAAGGACTTCGCCATAAACTAGGGGAATCGATCGAGATCGAGTTTTTTCAAGGTTATCCGACGCGTCGTGGAGAGTTCGAAGCCATAGATCCGCACTATCTGAGCATCGCCGACGAGGGCTCAGGCACGCGCGGTTGGAAGGCTCACTATTGGCAGAAGCGCTATTTTGTGGGGGAAGTCATCCGGCGGGCCGAAGTAGCGATTGACTTCGAATGGGATAACGTGGCGCCGGTCCCCGGTAGTGAAGCTGGTCAGTTTTCCGCAACATGGGAAACCGTGCTCATTCCGCCAGAGACGGGTTTTTACGAGTTCATTCTCGTCGGCTCGCACCAAGCTTGCTTGCTCATCGATGGCATCGTGGTTCTTCACCGATTTGAAGGAGGCGCAGAAACGACTGGCAAATCGCTCGAACTCCAAGCCGGCGTCGCTTACCAGCTGCGGGTCGAGCTTTGGCCGTCACGGCCGGACCTCCGCATCAAGCTGGGTTGGATTCCGCCATGGGTGCGAGACGCGAAAGAGGATGACGAAGCGCTTCTTGCTGCGGCTAAGAGAGCGGACGTGGTCCTGTTTTTTGGTGGCCTAAATCACCAGTATGATCTCGAGGGCACCGACCGAAAGGACATGGCCCTGCACGAGGGGCAAAATGAATTGATCGCGCGCATCGCCGAGGTGAACGCAAAGACTGCTGTCGTGCTGATGAGCGGTTCTCCGGTCGAGATGCCCTGGATAAGCCAAGTTCCCGCCATTATCCAAATGTGGTACTCGGGAATGGAAGGTGGTCACGCCATCGCTGATGTATTGCTGGGTGATATTAATCCGTCGGGCAAGCTGCCGATAACTTTTCCGCGGGTGCTGGCGGACTCCCCGGCCCATGCGCTGAACGATTACGGCCCCGACGTTTGCGCCTACAAGGAGGGAATCTTTGTCGGCTACCGGTGGTTCGATGCCCAGCGTATTGAGCCGCTCTTTCCCTTCGGTCACGGTTTGAGCTATACGAAGTTTGATTTGACTAGCCTCAAGGTGGAACGGGCGGTCGCAGGTGTTTCCGTTGCGCTGAGCATATCCAACGTGGGCGAGAGGGCGGGAGCCGAGGTGGTTCAGGTATATGTCGGGCAAGTTTCCTGTTCCGTCGAGCGTCCGCTGCGCGAACTTAAGGGTTTTGCCAAGGTCCATCTCGAAGCTTCCGAGTCTCGGCGCATTAGCCTCCATCTTCCAGAGCGTGCGTTCGCGTATTGGAGTGTGCAAACGGGGGTTTGGACGGTCGAGCGCGGTGAGTTTGTCATCGAGGTCGGCGTTTCCTCACGTCACATTATGCTTAGAGAGGTCATCGCGCTGTAAGCGATAAGTCTGCGCTTCGTCGCGGGGATTACTTTACGGTGCTGGGCGCAGGCTTGATTTGCCGGCCGCGTTCGCGAGCCACGGAAGCCAGAATGGCAACTGGCAAGATGAGGAGCGCCACGGCCAGCAGAGCTCGATCGAGTGGCACACTGTGAGCGAGAAACCCGATCAGCGGCGCCCCGAGCAAGAAGCCGCCATAGCCGATGGTCGAGACGACCGTGATCGCCCGGGAGCCCCGTCCGGGCACTTCTCCCGCTGCCGACATGGCTGACGGGAAGACGACGGAAAGGCCAAGACCCCATGCGAGAGCACCGAATAGTGCGGCCACGGTCGAAGGGATCAGGCATACGGCCGCCACCCCTGCGCTGCCCAGCAAGCCAGCAATCCTCAAGACGGGAGCTCTTCCAAAGCGTTCAATCACGATTCCGCCGACAAAGCGACCGATAGCCATAGTTAAGTTAAATCCCGCATAGGTCAGCGCCCCGAGCGCAGCCGGCGCGCCCCGGTTGTCAACCAGCACGAGAGCGAGCCAATCATTCGCCGCTCCTTCGCCAACAGCGGTGCCAAACACAATTATTCCGAGGAGGATTTCCACGCGGGTGATCGACGATTGCGTCTCAGCGATCCGCGGTCGCTCGCAAGCCAGCAGCTGTGGCTCGTCAAAGATCGGTTCTTCCTGTTGAGCCTTGCTTGCTGCCGGATGCAATTTTGCGTCCGGCACGTAGAAGGCTGTCGCCAGCCACATCGCCACCAGCAAGAGAAGCGATACTGTCGAAAGTTGCCAGGAGAGTGGCAGACCGAGTGAAGCGGCCAGGGCGCCCGCCATCGCGCCGGCCACCCCGCCAACCGAAAAGAGTCCATGCCAGAACGGCATGAGGACCTTGTTGCGACGCTGCTCGACCACGTTTCCTTGAATGTTCATGGCAACATCGCCCACCCCAGTCCCCAACCCGGCGGCGAGCATGATCAGAGCCAGGTTCGGCACCGAATTCGCCAATGGCACGAGTGCCCAGGCAGCAAGACAGATCACAGTGGCCGCCCGACTGACCACCA
>DATDKN010000052.1:0-10618 GCA_036519995.1 Terrimicrobium sp.
CTGTCCTCGCTGTGTTTCTGCCAATTATCGCCGGACAAGGCGGAAATGCGGGCACGCAAACGCTGACGATTATGGTCCGTTCAATCGCGCTCGGAGAACTGCCCGAGAAACACCACCGCGCCATCCTCATTAAAGAAATTATTGTTGGACTTCTGAATGGTCTCGCCATTGGTATCATCGTCGGCGCGGTTTCTTGGTTGTGGAAAAATGACGTCATCCTGGGCGTGATTACTTTTGCCGCCATGGCTTTGAACATGATCGCCGCAGGCGTGGCTGGCGTGGTCATTCCTCTGGGGTTGAAGGCGCTGCGGATCGACCCCGCGCTCGCCTCGGCGATCATGTTGACAACCGTCACCGATGTGGTTGGCTTCTTTCTCTTTCTCGGCCTCGCCGCCGTCGTCCTCACCCATTTCCCTCACGCACTCTAGGACTTCCGGTTTACAAAGAACCTCGCCGGGGTTACCTTTACGTGTGAAACGGTTGGCAGGGTTAATCGGTGTTATCATGGCGTTCGGCTCCGTCGTGGCAGGGCCGGCTTTCATCACCATGCCACCGGCCATCACGCCAGTTGCACGTCCCGTCCAAGCCCCGGGACCATTGAGAGCTCCGGCGGATCTGAATCAGGCAGCGATGAGCCAAATTATTAATCAGCTCAATCAACGCCAATTTCAACTCAGTGTGGCGGCGGCACAAACCACTGTTCAGCGTCCCATCTTCGTACCTCGGACAATCTCCGTTAAGCGTGCGAAGTGAAATACCGAACCTGTCAGGGGCAAAGTCTGTTCGTGACAGCGAAAGCAATACACAAATCTGCGACGCCAGCGGGGGAAAATTCGTTAAGTAGTCCGGCCCGCAATTTGCCACTATCTTTCCATGGAGAACGCCGTTCGCATTGCCTTGGTCAGCGGGAGTTTGAATCCGGAAAGCCTCAGCCGCCAGATGGCGCAGTATGCCGAAAAGACCCTGCAGGCACTCGGCGCTGACGTGGACTTCATGGACCTGCAGCAAATTCAACTGCCGATGTGTGACGGCGATTCCGCGTATTCCGATCCGGAAGTTGAAAAAACGCGCTCGCGCATCGAGGCGGCCAAGGGAATTCTGATCGCCGCGCCCGTTTACAACTTCTACTTGAATGCAGCGGTCAAAAATCTCATCGAGTTGACCGGAAGCGCTTGGGAGGACAAGGCGGTCGGCTTTCTCAACGCGGCAGGGGGATACTCGAGCTACATGTCGGTGATGAGTATTGCCAACAGCTTGATGCTAGACTTCCGATGCGTGATCGTTCCCCGCTTTGTCTATGCAGTCGGATCGGCGTTTCGCGATGGCGCAGTTTCCGACGGCAAAGTAGCCAAACGTATCGACGAAGTGGCTAGCGAACTGGTGCGCTTTGCGAGTCGACTCGCCGCCTAAATCATCATCGAGAAACCCCGCCAGCCAAACGCCGCGGAGCCGTCTCTCGCCTCCAATCAGCCGTCCTGCCAACACGCCTCAAAGCCAAGCCGGAGAATCGATTGGGAAAAATTTGCATGACATCTCCTCGGAGGTGTGGTATACTAAACGCTCATGCTTATGCAAAGAAAAAGTGCGTTCTCTCGTCGTCTTCCCGATCTGGTGACTGAAGAGCTGGTGGCTGCCCTGTCGAAGAAAGGATCTTCGTTTGAGTTCAAGCAACTGTTCGACGTCGTGCACGAACGCCTGCGGGCCCGCAATGCGGCTAGTGGAGGCGAAGAGATGCTTCGCCTGCGTGCTTACGAAAAACTTCAGAATCTGGTCTCTCGCGGAATGGTCAAAAAGAGCGGCAAAAAATACCGCGGCTTGGCGTCGCTTTCCAAGGCGCTGACTCCACCTGCGGAGCTTGCAGCGGTAGGGAAGTAGCATCTGTCGCGCTCGGAGGAGCGCTGATCTTTGACGTCAGGGTCGTTTGTTCACACGCTTGGGCGTGGTGATGTGTGCTGCCTTGAGGTAGAGGGGCTGGGGATCGTCGGGCGGCAAGTCGGCAGCCAACGCTCCTAGCCTGGCGGCGCTGGGCGTGCGAAGAATTACCTTGGGGAGGAACTCGATGGGCGCCGAAGCGAAGATCGGCAGATGTGGTGCTTTCTGCAGCTCAGCTTCGAGCTGTTCGCGGGTGAGTAGGCTCGGCTCGATGACAAAATATCCGCGGCTCACTTGAGCCAGGAAATACTGTTGGCGCCGGGCGTCTCCGAGCGCGAAATATTCGCCATCATCGAGGCCGAGAACCGAGGAAATTCCCACCAGGGGAATTTTCCTTGCGGTCGCGATACCCCATGCCGTGGCAATCGCTGAGCGAACTCCATTGTAACTCCCCGGTCCAACTCCGACAACCACACGCCGGATTGTCGGCGCGTCGCGGAGAAGCTCCTCGAGAGCGTTAAAGAGCGCTACCCCACGTCCACGGGGAGTCTCGGGAAAAAGTTCTCGAGCGACTTGCCGACCGTGAACCAATGCCGCCGATCCTCGCTGAGTGGAAGCGTCGAGCGAGAGAATCACGGTTGGTGCTTCGCTTGGACGCGACGTCCGCCGTCCAGTAGAATTTCGATACGGACCCGAACGGCACCCGCGGGCAGTGCTTCGGGGAATTTATCTCCCCACTCGATCAGAATCGCTCCGTTGCCGAGTGAATCGTCGTAGCCGATGCCGATCAACTCATGCGAGCTCTTCAGGCGATAAAAATCGAAGTGATGCAAGGGAAGGCGACCGCCCGCATATTCGTGCACGAGAGTGAAGCTGGGACTGGACGCCTCATCGCTACATCCGAGCGCGGCCGCCACGCCCTTGCTGAGTTGGGTTTTGCCCGCCCCGAGCGGCCCTTCGAGACTAATGACGGTGCCCTTCTGGAGCAAGGCGGAAAGTTCCCGGCCGAGCGCCACCATCTCTTCCGGCGTCTGGCAGACGACCCCTTCGTTCGAGAAGAGTTGCTCGAGCAGCGGATTTCGGTTTGCCATCGAAATGCGAATTTAGTTTGCTAGTTGTCGTAAGCTCAACCTCGCACTGGAGGGGATCGGGAAAATGTTTTTTACCAAAGTTTTTCGCACATGAAGCGCGTCTCCATCGCCGTTCTCCTGGGCGCGGTGTTGCTCGTCGGATGTGACAGTCCTGAAAGAACCGTCACTTCGCTTCGCAAAGAAGTCGCGGAATTCAAGATCGCGCCCGATGAGAAAAGGCGCGTTAAAATCGACCAGGATTTCGCAAAATTGGAGGGCCAGATCGCCGAACTCGAACAACGCGGAGATCCCCGGGCAGGCGAGTTAAGGAACCAGCTCATTTCACTTCGCGGTGAGTACCAGGCGGCACGAATGTCGAAGGCCGTCCAGGACGCCAGGAATGCCATTCAAGGCTTTGGAGAGGCCTTGAAGGACACTGCGAGAAGTGTCGAGGAAGCTTTCAAGAACGCCGACACGGATGGTGAATAATCCAGCGTAGCCAGGCTGAGAGTGAGGTTTCGATCGACGTCTACTGGTTAGTGCGGAATTCGTGCCCCCATTCTCTGGCTGCCTAGACGGGCGCGTGAAGATCGTGCTTAGTCGAACAGAGTCTGCAGCTCTTGGATGCTGATCTCAGCGAGGGATTGAACCGCCCGATCGGCATGGCTGAGCAGTTCGAGGGGATTGGTCGTCGCTACCGCGATGACTTTCATGCCTGCGCGCCGCGCCGCCTCGATTCCGAAAAGCGCATCTTCGAAAACGACGCACCGCTCTGGGGCGATGCCCAGAAGTTGAGCTGCCTTCAGAAAGACGTCCGGCGCCGGTTTGCCATTGATGACGTCTTCTGCAGAAACGACCACGTTAAAGAATTCTCCAAGCCCCGTGGAGGCGAAGATCGCATCGAGGTTGGTGCGCGATGTCGATGATCCCACAGCGCGGGGAATTCCGGCCTCCTTTAAGGCAGTCAGCAATTCGCGCGAGCCCGGCAAGACGGTCATCCCACCCTCTCCGACTAACTGACGATAGAGTTCCTCCTTGCGATTCCCGAGCCGCTCAATCTCCTCGGGATTGTCACTCCAGGCCAGGATTTCGGGAATGATCAACTGATTCTTCCTTCCGAAGCCTCTTTTAAAATGACCGACCGGAAGCGTCCTACCGGTCTCAGCGGCGAGGAGTTCCCAGGATTTCTCATGATGGGCGGAGGAGTCGATCACGACTCCGTCCCAATCGAATATCGCGCCGATTGTGCTCAAGCTTGCAGCATCTCCGCGATGGCCGCTTCGTCGGGGGCGGGCCCCACGATTGCCGCGGTTGCACGACGCGGATTCAGAAAGTCGATGGCGGCCGACCGCACCTCTTCCTCGGTGACCGCTCGCAATCGAGAATGGACCTCTTCGGGATCAATGATCCTCCCGTAGACCAGCACCGAACCTCCCAAGCGCATATTCTGCGCAGAGGTGCGCTCGAGCGACATTCGACTGGTCCCGACGGCATACTCCTTTGCGCGTTTGAGTTCAGCAGGGCGGGGCGGCCGCTTCTTCAGATCCTCGAAGGTGGAGAGAATCAAGCGAAGAGACTTGTCCACGTTGCGCTGTTCCAGACCAAGCGAGAGATTGAGCATGCCCGTATCGTTAAAGCTCGAGGGATGGGTGCTCACTGAGTAGCAGAGACCTCTCTTTTCTCGGAGCTCCTGGAATAACCTCGAGCTGGCATTGCCACCCAAGATGATGTGCAGGATCTGCATCGCGTAGCGCCGCGGATCGTGGTGACTCGGCCCGGGAAAACCAAGCGCGAGCTGGGTCTGTTGAACGTCCCGCCTTTCGGAAGCAATTTGCGGCTTGAAGGAATGATCCGGCGCCTTTTCATAACGGATGGGCTTCCGAAAAGGGATACGTTCGAGTAAGCTCGCCGCCATCTCGACAACGTCCTCATGGCGCAGTTTTCCTGCGGCGGAGATCACTGTGCTCCCCGCATGATAATGGGTCGCTCGATAGGCGAGAAAATCGTCGCGCTGCATGCTCTCGACAGTATCCGGCGTTCCGGTAAGTGGACGACCGAGCGGATGGTCGGGCCAGAAGTGCCGGTTGAGGAGCTCTTGGACGTGGGAAGAAGGCTCGTCACGATACATGAGGATTTCCTCACAGATGACTCCGCGCTCCCGCTCAATGTCGGGGAGAGCCAACTTTGGATTCATATAAAGATCGCAAAGCACGTCACAAAGTCGCGAGAAGAACTCGGCAGCCGCGACCGCGTAATAGCAGGTGCGCTCCTCGGCCGTGTAAGCGTTCATGTCCCCTCCTACTCCTTCGACTTCCTGCATGATCCGCCGAGCGGATCGCCGTGCAGTGCCTTTGAAGAGCATATGCTCAATAAAGTGCGATATACCGCTGAGCTTTGCCGATTCGTGGCGACCTCCGACGCCGGCCCAAATCCCAAGGGCCGCCGTTACCGCGTGGGGGACTTCGCAAGTGGCTATTCGGAGACCATTCGGCAGGCTCGTTAGACAGCTCTTCGTCAGCCCAGAGGTCTTAGTCATTTCGCAGGCGTCCCTCCGCGGCTCTGGAGAATCAGTTCGGCGAGCTCGAGATCGCGTGGATAAGTAACCTTGATGTTCCAGTCAGAATTTTCCACGACCTTCGCCTTTCCCCCCGATCGGATCAGCAGGGAAATCTCGTCCGTTATGGTTCCACCCGCCTCGTGCACATCCTGAAGAAGGGACTCCAGGACGACTAGCTCAAGGATTTGCGGAGTTTGCATCCGCCAGAGATTTTTTCGCGAAACCGTCTCGATGGTGAGCGATTGGTTGTTGACGCGATGAAGTGTATCGGTGACAGGCTCCGCGCTCACGGAGGCTCCAAACTCGCGTGCGGCTTGATAGCAGGCGGAAACCACCTCGGCGGTGATCAATGGGCGTGCCCCATCATGGACAGCGACGAAGATCGGTCGAGGATCGGTGAACGCGGACATGCCTGCCAACACCGACTCCACACGCTCCTTTCCCCCGGCAACAACGCTCCGAAGCTTGGGAAATTCAGGCTGGAACGATTGAAACTCCTTCACTCGATCGCCGGCGCACACAAGAACGATATGATCGACATCCGCACAATCGTTAAAGGCGGCAAGACTATGCGCAATGAGTGGACGTCCGGCAAGCGGGGCTGAAATCTTGTCGAAACCCATCCGACGGCTCGCGCCCGCTGCAACGACGATGGCGGCTAAATCTGAAGGTGTCTCGTTCAAAGGAGGAGTTTTTGCACCGCCTGGCTCAGAGTTTTTCCGTCAACGCGTCCCGCCGCCTTGGCGGTGGCGATCTTCATCACCGCTCCCATTTGCTGTTTCGAGGTTGCGCCTGCTTCTGCGATAGCCTCTCTTGCCAAGGCGGTAACTTCGTCGGTTGAGAGAGCCGCGGGAAGATAGGCGGAGAGGACCTCGATTTCGGCCCGCTCAGCGGCCGCGAGCTCAGGCCGGTCACCCTTCTCGAACCCCTCGATGGCGTCATGGCGCTGCTTGATTTGTTTGCGAATGACGGCGCTCGCTTCCGCATCGTCAAGGGTGGTCTCCGCGCCGCCCTTCTCGATGGCTGCATTCTTCATGGCCGATTTCAACAGCCGCAATGCATTCAGCCGCACTGTCTCCCTGGCGCGCATGGCGTCTTTGATATCATTGTCAACTTGGGATTGGAGAGTCATCAAGAAAATCAATAGACAGGATTCGCAGGATTTACAGGATTAAGAAATGGCAGTTCGCACTCGCTTCGCTCCATCGCCCACTGGCTACCTTCACGTGGGCGGCGCCCGCACGGCGCTTTTCAACTGGCTTTTCGCGCGCAAGAGAGGAGGCAAATTTATTCTCCGAATTGAAGACACTGACGAAAAGCGGAATACCGCGCAGGCCATACAAGCCATTTACGAAGGATTGAAGTGGCTGGAATTGGATTGGGATGAAGGCCCCGACAAGGGAGGAGCCGTGGGCCCCTACCTGCAGAGCCAAAGGGAAGAAGTCTATCAACGATACCTCGCGCAGCTCGAGATCAAAGGGCACGTCTATACCGATGAGGGATCGATTCGTTTTCGTTCGCCCCGGAAAACCGTGGTTGTCAATGACATCGTCTGCGGTCGCATCGAATTCGACATGACAAATCCGGGAACGCACCCGGACATGACCATCCGACGTCCCGATGGTTCGTGGATCTTTCACTTCGTGAACGTGGTGGATGATTTGGAGATGCAAATCACGCATGTGATCCGCGGCGAAGATCACCTTTCGAATACTCCTAAGCACATCGAGTTGTATCATGCACTTGGCGCCAAACCTCCCGCATTTGCTCACATCCCTCTGATCCTGAATCACGAAGGCAAGAAGCTTAGCAAACGCGACGGAGGATCGAGCGTGGCCTACTTTATGGAGGCGGGTTACGCGCCAGAAGCCCTGCGCAATTACCTCTGTCTGCTCGGTTGGTCTCCGAAAGATAACCGCGAGATGCTGGCCTTGAATGAAATCCTCGAGCTTTTCGAGCTCGAATCCATCAACAGGCGGAATGCGATCTTCGACCTGGACAAATGTTTTTGGCTGAACGGCCAGTACATCCTGCAAATGAGCTTGGACCGGTTTTGTGAGCTTTCCCTTCCCTTTTTGGAACGGGCCGGCATCACCTATTCGTCGCGGGAGGCGTTGTTGCCTGCGCTCGCCATCGTCAAACCGAAAGTCAAGCATCTTAGCGACACCCCGGAGTGGATCAGCTTCCTCTTCACTGAAGATTATCCTTTCGAGGAAAGCTCTCTGGAGAAGGCACTCCGAAAACCCGCGGCGATCGAACGCTTGCGAACTCTCGGTGAAGCTCTCAAGAATCTTCCTGAATGGAACCATCCATCCATTGAGGCAAAGTTGAAAGAAACCGCGGCTGCCCTCGGTGTCAAAGCCGGCGAGCTGGTTCATCCAGCCCGTGTCGCCATTACCGGCAAATCGGTGGGCCCGGGTCTTTACGAAACCTTTGAGATTCTTGGTCGGGAACGCGTTCTCGAGCGTTTCCGACGCGCCGCCGAGCTCGCCATGCAGAAGTTCGAGCCGACCGGTTCGGCCTGATCTTAGACCCTCGACGCAGCGGATTCGGACAATTTTTTCTCACGATGAACGAGACCATTTATGAAGCCAGTCAGCTCATCTCCGGAGGAGATTTGTTCAAATCGCTGGCGCCGCCCGCGCGACTGTCGGTCGTCGGCGATCCAGTGGCCCATTCAAAATCGCCTCTCTTCCAGAACGCCGCTCTGCGTTCAAGCAGCCTCGAGATGCAGTACGTCAAGATCCACGCTCGCTTGGATGACCTGGCTCCGGCGCTGAAAGCCTTGCCGGCTGCAGGATTTATCGGCGCGAACATCACCATCCCGCACAAGGCCGCAGCTCTCGCGATTGTGGACGAAGCCGACGACTATGCGCGCAAAGCCGGGGCAGTGAATACCATCGCGGTGGAGGGGGAAAAATTGATCGGTTTCAATACGGATGGTCCGGGGCTTCTGCGAGCTCTTCGCGAGGAATTCTACGTTGATTTGCGCGACCTCCGCGTGCTGCTCCTCGGGGCGGGAGGAGGCGCGGGACGGGCCATTGCTGTGCAGTGTGCGTTCGAGAGCTGCGAGCGCCTCGTGCTCGTAAACCGCACCTTCGAAAAGGCCGAAGCCCTGGCGAAGGAACTATCCTCCTACTTTCGGAGCGACCGGCTCGTCGGCCCGGCCGAACGCCTTGAGGCAGTTCCCCTCGAAGAACGTGCCCTCCGCGAACAACTTTCCAAGAGCGACCTGGTCATCAACGCGACCTCGGTCGGCATGAGGCGCACCGATCCGCCTTTGATCCCCGCCGGACTACTCACCGCGAACCTCATGGTTTACGACACCGTCTATGCCACCGGAAAGTCGCGCCTGATCGAGGAAGCAGAAGCCGCCGGAGCCCGGGCCACGAACGGCCTTTCCATGCTGCTGCATCAAGGCGCCTTGGCTTTCGAAATCTGGTTTGGCAGGGCTGCGCCGCTCGAAGTCATGCGCGCGGCACTGAAGTCTGCGCACTGAGAATTTCGCGTGCCGATTCCGCATCGCGCGCAATCTGGGCACGTAATTCCTCGAGGGAAGAGAACTTTCTTTCTGGGCGCAGAAAGCGCTCGAACTTCACCTCAAGATCGCGGCCATAGCAGTTCTCGGAGAAATCGAAGATGTGCACCTCGAGAACGCGCTCCAGAGCGTTGCCCACCGTCGGGCGCACACCGACATTGGCGACACCATCCTGCCACTGCGCATCCATGCGCACGCGCACCGCATAGACGCCGTTAGGTGGGAAGCGTTCGTTGTGTGCGGAAAGGTTGGCTGTCGGAAATCCTATGCCGTGTCCTCGACCCGCGCCCATTTGGACGGTGCCGAGAATGGTGTAGTCTCGTCCAAGGAAACGGCGGGCCGTCTCAAAATCTCCGGTTTCAACGGCCTTTCGGATGCGCGTGCTGCTGACCAGCTCGCCGTCGATCTCCACCGGTTCGATCTCCACCGTTTCGAACCCGAACTTCTCGCCGAGCGTCGAGAGCAGAGCGACATTGCCCGCCCTCCCTTTGCCAAACGCCCAATTGTGACCCACGCAGATCATGCGCAGGGCGCTTGACGATCGCACCAATGACTCGATGAAGTCCTCCGGTGGCTGGGCCGCGAAAGCGGAGTCAAAGCCCAACTGGAGCAGATACTGACAGCCGAGTTCTTCGATCAGACGGAGTTTATGCGGGGTCGATGTGAGAAGGTGTGGCGCCGAATGCGGGCGCAGCACTCGCGCCGGGTGCGGGTGAAAAGTGAGAATCACCGCCGAGCCGCCCATCTTCTCCGCCTCGACGATGGCCCGGCGAATGAGAGCTTGATGACCGAGATGCACCCCGTCGAAAACTCCGATGGCCACGCACAACGGCGTCGGGATTTGCGCCAGCTCGGAAAGTGAATGAAGAACCTTCATGCAGCGGTCGCGAGAAGCGCATCCAACTTCATTTCCATCTCTGCCTGGCTCTCAAGCACCGCGAAGACGCGAGACGGTCGGCAAACTTAAAATGCGGTTCGCCAGCTCCTCGCGGGGAAGAGTTTTCAATTCTTCGACGGTCACCGCATTCTCGAGGCCAAATCGACCTGATTTGGTGCGCCTCAGAACCCTCAAGTGGGCGCCGCAGCCGAGCTCCCGTCCGATGTCATTGGCATAGGTTCTCACATAGAATCCCTTGCTGCACACGACAAGAAAGTCGATCTCCGGGAGGCGAATCTCCCTGATTTCCTGAGCGTAGACGCGGACAAAGCGCGGATCGCGTTCGATCTGCTTGCCTTGGCGTGCCAGCTTGTAAAGAGGCACTCCATTTTTCTTGATCGCGCTGACCATCGGCGGCATCTGGTAGAAATCGCCTTTGAATTTGTCGAAGGCCCGCTCGATCTCTTCCCGGGTGAAGTTAGGCACCGGGTTGGTCTCAATGATCTGACCATCGGCATCCTGGCTATCGGTAACTTCACCCAACCGAATGCTCCCAACGTACTCCTTATCCTCGCTCATGAGCAGATCCTGAATCTTTGTCCCGCGACCGATGGTAATCAAGAGAAGCCCCGTGGCCAATGGATCAAGCGTTCCACAATGGCCCACCTTCTTGGTGCCCAAACTGCGGCGCGCAATTGCCACCA
>DATDKN010000053.1:0-10438 GCA_036519995.1 Terrimicrobium sp.
TTGATGTTGGCACGGGCTCGGGAGTCATCGCGATTACGCTGACTCTGGAATTCCCTCGTGCCGCCGTCTGGGCGACCGATGTTTCGCTTGAAGCACTAAGCCTTGCTCGCGAGAACGGTACCCGGCACTCGGTCGAGGTCAACTTCCATCAGGCGAATCTGTTTCCGGCCAGGGCCAATCGATTCGATTGGATCGTCGCGAACCTTCCCTACATCGTCTCCGAAGAACTCGCCGGCCTTCAACGCGAGGTTCAGCACGATCCCCCTGCCGCGCTCGACGGCGGACCGGATGGTCTTTGCCACATCCGGAGACTCATCGAGTCCGCGCCCGAACACCTGACGCCGAGCGGATCTCTGGCTCTGGAGCTTGGCCAAGGCCAAGCGGAGGTCGTTGCCTCTGAGCTCATCGCTCTTGGCTACGAAGAGGTTCGCACGTGGAAAGATTATCGAGGAATTGAGCGTTTCACCATTGCCTCGACTCCGCAGAAAGATTGACCATCAGGCTAGTGGATCAACTAAAATTAGCGCGACAGCGGATCGCGGAAAGTCTATCAAGTTAGGCGGAGGCAGAAACTATGGATAAGATCATCGTCCACGGGGGATCCAAGCTGAGTGGATGCGTTCGGATCAGCGGTTCCAAGAACTCGGCTCTGCCAATTCTCGCAGCCACGCTGCTGACCAAGGAACCCTGTGTCATCTCCCGGGTGCCGGACTTGAGCGATATCCATTACATGCTGACGATCCTTAGCGAACTCGGCTGCGAGGTGGAACGGGCGAGTGGCACAGTCACGGTAAAAGCAGAGAACGTGCTCACCGACGCGCCTTACGACATCGTCAGGAAAATGCGCGCTTCGATCTGCGTCCTTGGGCCTCTGCTGGGCCGGGAAAAGGAAGCGACGGTTTCACTGCCAGGAGGCTGCGTCATTGGCGATCGGCCGATCGATTTGCACCTGCGAGGCTTCGAAGCTCTCGGTGCCGCCGTGCGCGTCCAGAGAGGTGACGTCAAGGTCCTCGCTCCTGAGCTGCGCGGAGCAACGATCAATTTGCGTGGCAAGTTCGGTTCAACGGTTCTCGGGACCGACAACGTTATGATGGCGGCGGTGCTCGCTGAGGGGACGACGGTGATTGACGGCGCCGCCGAGGAACCGGAAGTCGAGGATCTCGCGAACTTCTTGATCGCCATGGGCGCGAAGATCGAGGGGGCCGGCACTCGGCGGATCATCATTGAAGGAGTAAAAGAACTGCATGGCGCTGAGCACCACATCATCCCAGACCGCATCGAGGCCGGCACTTTCCTGATCGCAGGGGCGATCATGGGCACCGAGGTGACGATCACGCGTGCGGAACCACGCCATTTGAAGGCGGTTCTCGATCCTCTCACCGAAGCCGGTTTCTTGATCTCCACGGCGAAGGACGCGGTCACCCTCCGCTCAAATGGGACGGGGCGTCCCCTCAAGCTGGAAACTTGTCCCTACCCGGGCTTTCCCACCGATATGCAGGCGCAGATGTGCGCGCTGCTTTCCACGATCGATGGGATCAGTGTGATCACCGAAACTGTCTTCCCGCAAAGATTCATGCACGTGGCCGAACTCAAGCGGATGGGCGCCAATATCGAACTGGAAGGCCCGACCGCGGTCATCAATGGTGTCGCGAGGCTGAGCGGAGCACCTGTCATGGCCAGCGACCTGCGTGCCTCCGCCGCCCTCGTGCTCGCTGGACTCAAAGCGGAGAACTCTACCGAAATCAATCGCGTCTATCACATCGATCGAGGCTATGAAAGCCTCGACGAAAAGTTAAACGGGCTGGGTGCACAAATCGAACGGGTCAAAGTCTGACCCACGGGTTCTAAAGCAGACTCTCTGGCCGCCTAACGCCGTGCGATTGTGAGGCGCTTGTTAACCGCCCAGCCAGCTATTCCGCAGCCGCTTGGCGTAAACGCCTCTGCAAGTTTCCGGGTTGATTATAGTGGGCGCGTTGCCCTAGCGGGCCGTCTTGCGATGAATCCAAACGCTCTGAAGGATGCCGAGCCCAAACAAGATCATCATCAGGAACGAGCCGCCGTAGCTGATCAAGGGGAGAGGGAGACCTGTGATCGGCGTAATCGAGATCGTCATTCCGATGTTTAGGAAAGTATAGGTAAAGATCAGCATGACGACGCCGACAGCGAGTAGTTGCCCCAGCCCATCCTCCGCCTTCATGGCGATGTAGAGTCCTGTCAAGAGCAACAAACCCAATGCTGCGATCAGCAGAATCCCGCCCAAGAATCCGTGCTGCTCACCCAGGACCGCGAAAATAAAATCGTTGTGCTTGATGGTGGTTGGCAAGAAGCCAAGTTCGTTCAAGGTGTTCGATGCCCTAAAGCCTTTTCCATAAAAGCCCCCCGAGCCGATCGCCGTCAGCGATTGAATGATATTCCACCCATTTCCCTGCGGGTCCAGGTAGGGATTTACGAAGCTGGTGATACGGGCATACTGGTATGGCTTGAGGGCAAAATTGACGATCAACGGGACCATGGCCACACCAACGATGATCATGGCGATAAGCCATCTCTTGGGAACCTCTCCTACAAACAAGAGAGCGATGACCATGGGCGCCCAGACAATGCACATCCCCAGATCTGGCTCGACGAGGATGAGCAGCCACGGTGCTCCAACGATCGCGCCACACCCTAGAATCCGCAAAACCGGGGAAATCTTTTTCGTTGCCTCCAGATATACTGCGATCGTCATGATGCCGGCGAGGACGGCGAATTGGGAGGGTTGAACGTTCATGAATCCCAGATTCAGCCAGCATTGCGCTCCATAGCGCCTCTCTCCCCAAAGCAGCACGGCGACCAGCCCGATAACGCCCAATACGTAACAGGGCACAGCTCCAAGGCGAATCCACCGGTAGTCAACTAGCGAGACGATGAAAAACACCGGGAGCGCGGCCAGAATCCAAACGATCTGGGACTTCCAAAACCTTTGCCCGGGAATCATCCATGTCGCGCTGTAGATCGCGTAAACTCCGTAGATCATCAGCCCAAACATCAACAGGAACAAAATCCAGTTCATGCCAAGGAGCTTTCGAAGCCAGGAACGCATGCGAACGAACGATATTTATGCCAGCTGCGGCACCGCCGCCAGCAGAGTTTTCGTGTAGTCGTCCTGAGGGTTCTCGTAGATAGCTTCGGCCGGAGCAGCTTCGACGATCTTGCCATGATGCATGACCAAGACAAAGTCACTAATGTGCTCAATCACAGCAAGATCATGGGCGATGAACAGGTAAGAGATGCCCAGCTCCTCTTGCAAATCCTTCAAGAGATTGACGATCTGTCCTTGGACGCTGACATCGAGAGCGCTGACCGGCTCGTCGCAAACCATGAAACGCGGCTTGACGGCCAGCGCCCTGGCAATGCCGATTCGCTGGCGCTGACCGCCGCTAAACTCATGCGGGTATCGACCGGCCATTTCCGGTTCAAGCCCCACCTGCTTCAGGAGCGCAGCCACCGACTCGCGACGATCGGCCGCGGATAGCTCGCGAAAATGAATTTCCAAAGCCTCCCCGATAATCTCACCGCAGTTCATGCGGGGGTTCAAAGAGCCGTAAGGATCCTGAAAAATCATCTGCATCTCCCGCCGTAACGGCCGAAACTCCCTCTCGCTCATTGGTAGAATACCTTTGCCGTCGAAAATGACCTCGCCATCCGTCGCTTTAATAAGTTTCAGTAACGCCCGACCTACTGTTGTCTTCCCGCTCCCGCTCTCGCCTACCAACCCGACGGTTTGACCCCCTTCCACAACGAAGCTCACCCCATCCACTGCCTTGACCTCATCAACCTTCCGACGAAAAAAGCCGCCGAGAACCGGAAACCAAACCCTCAAATTCTTGACCTCCAGAAGCGCCATCGCGCAAGAAAGTGTGCCGTTTGACTAAAAAAGCAAGGCGGGATCAATTCCAACGAGAACTCCTCGTTACCGCCGCATATCGATTACCGACATATTGAATTCAAGTTATCTATCAGAAGATTACACTAGGAAGGTAGTTATCCAGATTATTACTCCCTTCCCGTGTTTTGTATTCCTTCGCGATTGGGAATTGTCCGGGGGGACAGCGCAGAGGCACTGCGGCCAGGGCGTTTCAATCGACTCGGAGAGTAAAGCGCAGAGGGCACAAGAGCATTCTTCATGAGCAAGAAGACGCGCAATCACATCATCGCACTTGCGTGCCTGCTCGCTTTTGTCGCAGTCGGGGTGTTATTCTACGTCAACTGGGTAGTTCAAAAGCCTTTTGCCATCATTCTCCTCCTGACGGACAACTTAACTACATCGACACTTACAGCATCGCGAATCTACGAGAACGGCGCCGATAATCGGCTCAACCTCGAGAAACTTCCCAACCTGGGTCTTATAACGACGCACGCTGCTGATTTCGCGGTTAGCGATCCGGCTGCCGCGGCTACTGCGATCGCCACGGGAATAAAGGTCAATAATCGTTCCGTAGGAGTGGATTCTGCAGGCAAGCCGTTGGAAAATTTGTTCGATCTGGCTCGAAAAGCGGGACGGACCACCGGGCTGATTACCAACGCAGCGATCTCCGATACAACGCCGGCGGCTTTTTACGCAAAATCGGGTAATCCTCAGGACTCGGAAACCATCGCAGCGCAGCTTGTTGAAGCCGCGAATATCGATGTGGTTCTCGGTGGCGGAGAGGCGGACTTCCTACCGGAACACAAGCAAGGTCGGCGCAAGGACGGGCGTGATCTGTTGCTCGAGATGCGCCGCAAGGGCTACGACATCGCTCAAAATAAGTCGGAGCTGGAAAACACGCCTGCGTGGCGAGCGCCGAGATTACTGGGCGTTTTCTCGTTTGGTAACCTCGCGTTTGCCGACGAAATCCAATCCGCAGGATCGCAGCCCGATCTTGCCGGAATGGTGCGCGCCGCGATCCAGCTCCTGCAATATAATCGCAAAGGTTATCTGCTGGTGGTCGACTGCGGACTTGCCGGAAAAGCTGCAGCTCAAAACGAGGGAGAACGCATGCTGCGAGAATTGATCGCTCTGGACCAAGCCGTCGCCTCGGCAGTCACCTTTGCTGGCGCGAACTCCCTGATCATGGTTGTCGGAAAACAGAGTGTCGGTGGGCTCCGCTTGAATGGATATCCATTCCGCGATGACAAAGGCGTTTCCGTTGTTGGTATCAATAGCCAAGGCATTCCTTCGATGACTTGGTCAACCGGACCCGGAACCGCGGCCTTGGGCACAGGTGAGGCTTCGCCTGCCAGCGAGCCCTCGGCGGTGCCTGCGCCTGTGGCCATTGGCGTAGCAGAAGATGGAATCGTCGCCGGAGTTGGACCTGGCTCCGAGCGGCTGCAAGGCTTCAAGGACAACACCGACGTCTATCGGGTTATTTCGCAGAACCTTTAGAAATCAGCCTGCTTTAAGCTCCGTAGCTCTTGGAGAACTTCTTCTTGCTTTCCGAAGCCTCTTCCGGGGGAACATCCGGGCTTGCGGTGCTGGCGGCCGGTTCGGCGGGGGAAGCGGCCGGAGGCGTCGGTGGCGGGGATGAAGACGCTGTATGGGCAGCCTGCACATACGCCATCTCCAAATCCGAAAGCACGCTGTTGAGAATCTCTTTCTCCTCATTGGTCAGATTGCCGCGTGTCTTTTCACGTATCATCTCGAGATGGTCGATAAAGAGCTTTGCTGGCTCGAGCAGAATCTCGGTCTTACCCGACTGCGGGCTCGGTATGCGACCAAGAAACAACGAAGCTTGCTGCGCTTGCATCATCACAAACTCAATGAATCTCTGTGACATTTCGCCCGATTGAGTGGATGTCTGAACTTCAGCCATGGTCAGGATTGAGGATTTTTCGTTTGATTCGTGGCCGTCGTCCCAGGCGGTCGCACGACGACTTCGACGCGCGAAGAGGTCCCAAAATATTTCGCGGCAGCATTGCGCACGTCACTAATCGTCGCTCGCTCGACCTGCTCGCGTCGGCGGAGGTAATTGTCGAAGCCCAAACCAACCAGTTCATCAACGGCGACAGTGGCGGCAAAGGCGGAATTGCTTTGGTTTCGGATCGCCTCAGAACCGAGGAGCTTTTTCTTTGCGCGAGCAAGCTCTTCTTCGGTAAGCCCGTCCTTTGACAAGGCTTCGATCTCCTGCTGGAGTTCTGCGGTCACAGCTTCCACTTTCTTCGGATCGGTGCCCAAAAAGAAGACGAATGAACCGGGCGCCAAACCGGCGAAGTTTCCCGCCCCCACGAAATAGGCAAGACCCATCTGCTCGCGGATTCTATTGAAAAAGCGCGAGCCCAAATCGTTAGAGGCTTCATTGAGCAAATCGAGAAGGGTGCGATCCGGGCTGAGGACGTCAGCGCCAGGATAGCCGATCATCACGACCGCTTGCTGCTTGTTGCGCTCTTCGACAACGCTGACTGGTGCATTCGGAGCGACAGGCCTTGGCGGGTCTGATAACGCCAGTTGGCCAGCCGGCATTGCGCCGAAATTCTTTTCGACGAGGCGCAGGACTTCCTCAGCCTTGACATCGCCAAAGACGGCGAGGACGCCATTTTGAGCAACAATGTAATTGTCTTTGAATGCTGTTAACTCCGCCGGCGAGAGCTTTTGGACGGCTTCTACGCGCCCGCTCGTGCGCAGTGCGTACGGGTGGTTGTCGAAGAGTTTCTCGCGGAGAACATTTCGTGCCACTGACGTGATTTGTTCGTCCTCTGCCTTGATGGCAGCAATTTGAGCCGCCTTCTCGAGTTCGACCTCTTTTTCGGGAAACGTCGGATTCTCGAGAACGTCGGCCAGCACGTCGAGACCGAGCGCCAGATCAGGTTTCATCACCTCGACACTCACACTGAAACTATTGTTGCCATTGTCCGAGCCGATTCGGCCGCCTGCACTTTCGACCTGCTCTGCGATCTGCACCGCCGTCCGGTTTTTGGTTCCTTTCAGGAGCGTGCGGGAAAGGAGTCTGGTGATGCCGTTATTCTCAAGATTTTCAGCCAGCAGGCCGCCGCGAAAGCCAGCATAAATAGAAACCAGCGGCAATCTTGGATCCTCCCGCACGAGTAAGCGCAATCCGTTTGGAAGAACGAACCTTTTCACCTCGGACTTGACGGCGTTCGTCTCGACAGCGCCCGGGGCAGTTAATGATCCGGTTGGATTGAGCGAAGTGACATTTAGCCTATCATCGCGCAGATATTTTTGCGCGACGCGCTGGAGATCGGCGGTCGTCACCCGAGCGATCGCATCAAGGTAATCCTTGCTGAAATTGATATTCCTGGTCAGGAGCCAGTTCGAGCCCAGATCGGAAGCTTTGCCCCGCATGGTGGAAAGGTCCGCCAACTGGGTTGCAAGCATCGAGCGGCGGGCCTTGTCGAGTTCGGCCTGTGTCCCGCCAGTTTGCTTGATCTGCTCCAGCACGGCGAGGGCCTCCTTCTCTACCTCCGAGCGTTGCCCAGGATCGCAAAGGGCTTGAATGACAAACACCCCGTCGGTCTGCAACGAAAACACTCCCGAGTCGATTGAGTGAACGATCTGCCGCTTCTCCCGAAGCTCCTGATTCAAGAGCGAGCTCCGGCCGGAGCCGAGCACATCGCCGAGGAGTTCAAGCGCCGGCGTGTCAGGGTCGGTCAGTCCAGGAACGCGCCAGGCCAGCGAGAGGCGCGTTAGTTCTGTGGCAAACTCCTCGTGCACATCGCGGCGTCCAATTTGCTCCGGCTCGCTTGCAACGTAAAGCGGCTCCAGCGGCTGCCGTGAATAATCTTTGAAGGCCTGCTCAACTTGTTCTCGAATCTTCTCCGCATCCACATCGCCAGCGACGACAAAGGTGAGGTTGTTCGGCGCATATCGCGACTTGTAATACTCCATGACATCATCGCGCTTGAGTTTGTTGTACACATCAAGATACCCGATAATCGGATGCCCAAAGGGGCTCTCGGAGAAGACCGTCCGAAGCATAAGCTGCGAACTCTGCCGGCTTGGATCATCAAATCCCATGGCGAACTCCCGGCGAATAACTTCCTGTTCCTTGACGTATTCGTCTTCAGGCAGGGTCGAATTCATCATCGCGTCGGCAAGAATGGTAACCGCCTCGGAAACACCCTCCGAAGGAACATCGATCCAATACACCGTTCGATCGAAACTGGTATAAGCGTTGATGTAGCCGCCGCGATCCTGAATTTGCCGTGCAATGTCTCCTGCTTTGCGATCCCGCGTGCCCTTAAAGAGCATGTGCTCGAGAATATGCGAGAGGCCCGCTCCCATCCATTTACCCTCGTTGATACTGCCGGTAGCGCACCAGGCTTGCACACTAGCCACAGGCGCGCTGTGGTCCTCCTCAATGATCAGAGTCAGTCCATTCTCCAACGTAAAAACCCGTGCGGTGCTCTCCGGCAAAACGGGCACTGGGGGAGGAGAATCCTTCGCAGGAGCGTGAGCTAGCGTCATCAAAAGAGAAACGAGAAGAAAAACGGACTTCATGCTTTCTTTCCGACAACGCCGGAGCCAATTGCGCTCAATTTCTCCGGAGCAGGGCGGAAAGGCAGCACGAAAGCTTCCAGAAAATCATAGCCTTCGCGAAAGCTCTCGGGAGTGTCCTCGTCGGTCTTCCCGAATATTCCTACGTGAACGAGGTTGAAAACCATATTGCCGATGTCATCGGTCGAGCGCACCCCCCAATAATCGAAGACGGTGATGGCCATTGGACCGAATTCCTGCAAGGCGTGCAGCCGAAATCCGTCGAGCAGCTCGGTAGCAGCTACATGGCCAGTGGCATCTTTGCGAGCCTTCTTTCGCCGTTTCAGCGTTGCTTCGAGTGCATCACGCAAGAAAATGTAGGCATCCCCAGGATATCTCGGATCGTCGAACAAAACCCGCTCGAGTGCCTCTTGGAATCCAATTGCCTGCATATTACTGTTGAAGTTCGAGACCAGCTTGCAAGGGAGCCAGAGCTCGCTCACTGCGCCAGTGTTTGACAGCTAAGCCGACACAAAAGGCGAGTAAAACGAAGGCTACCAGGGTTTGTTCCCTGCGGGTGAGTGAATACATTCCCCAGAAAATAGCGAGCCAGGTCGGTCCTGCAAGTATGCAAGAACAACTACCATCCGCGCACCTCGATGTCGTCCAGATACCGGCTCACGGGATCATTGCGGTGAAAAGTTAAGGCGTTCGATTGCCAATCGACGGCGGAGTCAAATTCTTTGCTCGGCGTGCTCAATTGTGCCGCCTCAAACCAGTTGAGATAGTCTTCCATTTCGTCGGCGCGTTTGACGATAGCTTGTTGCAACTGGAGATTTTTCCGAATTCTGACTTCGACCTTTTTCTTCGGCTTTGCGGCGAGTTCGCTGGCAATCATCCGATACTCTTGGACAATCGGACGGACGAGCAGGTGGGCCCTGACTTCCAGCCGGAGTAGTTCCTCAGCTTTCTGGCGCACCACGTAGCGTCCGGTTTTGGTCTTGGCGAGAGCGGGAAGTGCTTCCGGTCCTTGTAGGGTGCCGACCGTCGGTTTCGTCGGATTTATGGGCGCCGTGATTTCAAGAATAAGGATCAGCCTGCGCTGCGTTTCCTTCACGCTAAGGGCAGTGACGCGATTCGTGGCGGAGGCGTCCGCCAGAGTAAGCGTCCACAGCTTCGATAGCATCACGGGATTGGCCGCCAGGATTGGAAACTTCTCCAACAACTCAGCACCGTCGCTTGGATCAAGCGAAGGCAAGCCGGAGCAGTAATCGACCAGATGCTTGGCTCCATCGGGACTGCTGAGGAGCGCACGCAAAAGCCCGAGAGCCTTCGCTCGGTAGATTGCGTGCGAGGTTGCGTCGAGCATTTCTGGTCGCTCTTTCAAGAAAGCCGTTAAATTGGGCGAATCTTTCGCATTGATAAGTCGCTCATAGACGCTCACAGCGATACCCTCCTCACGTGCGATCACATCCTCAAACAAGCCTTCCACCAGCCAAGGCGGCGGTTGGTGAAGCGCTTTGCCCGCCTTTGCCGGGACGTTCCGATATCCAAATTCCAGAAACAATGCTCTGTAGACCTCCAGATCGAAGTCCGACCCCTTCAATGCCGCCATGTCGGCGACATCGATCTGAATTTTGGAGGCACCGCCGTCGCTCTCGTAGAGCGCCGTTCGAATACGAGGAGCATTCCGGCGCCCGATCGCAAGCACTTGAATGATGATTGGCGATTTCCAGTCATCGCTCAATTTCAAGCGGCGCAGCCATTGGTTTTTCAGGTCTTCGGCTCTTTGCGCCAGGCGCGATCTGAGGCCACGATCCGAGTGGTAAACAACAAACTGTTGCGACGAACTGACGGAGCGCTGCAAGGGCGCAGGCGGATCGAACTTGGTCTGAGCAAAAGCAGAGACAGAGACGAATAGTGCCGTCCAGAGCAGCAATCCCCGCACTATGGAGCGCCCGGTTTGCGAGCCTTCCAGCTCAACTTAGC